>QCCW01000001.1 GCA_003281125.1 Prochlorococcus sp. AG-347-N23
GGAACTTTGGGAGTTGGTCCTTGTAATTGTAGAGAGGATAAATGATAAAGCCATCTCTTCCCTATACCAGTTTCAAATGAGGTACTTATAGATATTAAAGCTTTTTTATTTTCTAATTCTCTTAGAAGCTTAACTGGATTATTTTCTTGAGAAGGCCTTCTAATTTGCCAACCTTTCCACTCATCAATCAAATTTGGAAATTTTAAAAGTGATTCGTCTAAGGCTATAGGGATTTTTTTGTTTAGTTCTTTAAGTCCATCAATATCATCAACACAGAGAGGTTGTTCTAACCAATCTACATTTTTATTATCCTTCAAAATGTCAGCCCATCTATGAGCTAACTCTCTTCCCCAAGAACCATTAGCATCTATTCTTAAATTAATATTATTGCCTATTTGGCTTAAAATTTCTTCTAAACTTGCTTCTTCCTCATGATTATTTTTTAATGCTACTTTCCATTTTATGGTTAATGATTTTCCAATATCAGATTGTCTTTTTTTAATTTTATTTAGATCTGAAACTACATTTTCATGATTTAACAATATGGCTGTTTTATCAATTTCATCAAAGTAGTAGTTTTTTTTAAAAATTATTTTTCCATTTATTTCGGCTAATGCAGAATTTATTGCAGATTGAATGCATGGGTGAAAAATATTTATTTGTTCAGATAAAATAGATAATTCTACATACGAAGGGATCATATCTAGTTGTTTCGCACACTTTTTTAAGTCTTCTTTATGAAGCGGTGAAACTTCTCCAAACCCAATTTTTTTATCATTACTTGTTAATTTAATTATCCAACCCGATTTTATATGGTAAGAGGTCTTAGAATTTTCTACTTTTGCGGATAACTTAAAGCTATAAGATTTTTTTTGAAACATTAAGTTCATTTATTAAGCAAGTAATTAAATATTAATCCTGTGATTAAGCCAACTCCATTAAGAGTTTGAAATTTTATTGCGATGAATTTACAATTTTTTATTGCACTAGGGTTTCTATATGAAGATCTTAATAAATTTATAAGTCTTACTGCTTGAGGAAAACTAATCAAATAAAGGATGCAAAAAACTGGAATAAATCCATTAAATATAGTGAAAAGTTGAAAAATATATATTGTAAAAATTATCCAAGGCACAAATTGAGAACCTTTTTTTGCCCCTAAGCGAACTAAAGGTGAATTTTTCCCATGCTTTTTATCTTCAGAAATTTGATGAAAATGAGAACAAAATAATACAAGAGTTGTTGCCAAGGAAGGTCCTGAACCAAGTAATAAAGAAACTTTCCATGGAATATCTTCAAAGAAAATATTAGATGGATTTAACGCAATTAAGACTGCAGAGTAAGCAAAAGGTCCAAATGCAAGCCAGCATAATGGTTCTCCTAAACCTTGATAGCCAAATCTAAAAGGAGGGCCTTGATATAAATATCCTAAGAAGCAGCAAGCTGCCACCAAAATCAAAATGTTTATACTTGTTGATACTGAAATAATTGAAATTATTAATAAACCAATAACTAAAGATGAATATGCAATAAATGAAATTATTTTCTTATCTTTTATGAGATTTATAATTGAATGGAATTTAAATTCATCGATTCCTGTTTCTGCGTCGAATAAATCATTAGTTAGATTTTCCCAAATTAATATCAAAATTGCAGCTAAAGTAAATGCAATCAAATTATAAATTTTTACCTTTTCATATTGATTGAGTAAATAAGCCCCTGTTATTAAAACTGGAAGTATGGCAACAGAATAAAGAGGCCATTTTATTGCTTGTTTCCATAATTTTTTTTTATCTTCGTCCATTTTTAATTAACACACAAAATTAGATAATTATTCAATGTAGTTTATAAATTGAGTTACATTTTTTACTTTATTGCATGATTTTTAGTTATTTTCAATAAGTAATGAAAAATGATTTAAACTTAACAGATTTTTTAAAAGATGTATTTTCTTCTTTCGATAAGAAAGTTGAAAATTCTGGATTAGTAAGTATTTGTGTTGAGATTCCTTGTATTGATTTATTTCAAGTTTATGAATTGTTAATAAATAAATATCCGTTTTCTTCATTTTGGGAGGAATCTGATGGCATTTCATATATAGCCTTCGAGAAGTGTAAATATGTTACTCTGGATGGTCCAAAAAGATTTGAGGTAGCAAAAGCGTTTAATTCTGAGAATTTTAAAAATTTAATTAACTTAACTAATGAATCGCATAATTCTGCACTTTCAAAAATAATTTATTTATTTTCTTTCTCTGAAAATTTGAATAATAAGAATTTACCTTCAGATATCCCTAGTTTGGAAGCCATCTTGCCCAAAATATTAATTACTAAAAGTGATAAGAATTGCTGGTTAAGAATCAATGGTCATGTTGAAGGTAAATCATCATTAAGAACATTAATTGAAGAAATATGGACAATTAGAAATCAAGTTATTAATTCTGGCTCAAAATTAATAAAATCATCTGGCTTAAAAACTAGTTTTGATTCCCCTTATATTAATGATTTCTCACGCTCCTTAGAAACTTCTAAAACGGATATGAAAAAATTAGTAAATAGAGGAATTCAATTAGTAGAGAAAGGTATCCTCGAAAAGATAGTTTTAGCTAATAGGATTAAAATAAAACTTAAAAATAAATTTGATTTAGTAGAAATTTTAAAAAGATTTAAAAAGAAGCAACCAAATACATGTAGATACGTTTGGAAAAGGAATAGTAATGATATTTTGTTTGGAGCATCTCCAGAAAAATTATTTTCTTTTTCTAAACCTAATTTAACTTTAGAAGCTCTTGCTGGAACTATCTCTACTAATTCAAATTTTAATAAACTCCTAAAAAGTACTAAAGACTTAAAGGAACATAATTATGTAACACAGTATTTGATTAAATCTTTAGAAGTTTTAAAAATAACAAACTTTAAAAAAAGTGATACAAAGGTAAATTCATTTGGAGATATTTCTCATTTGCAAACAATTATTTTCTCTAAAGTTGAAAATATTTGTCCTTTTGAATTGCTTAAAAACCTACATCCATCTCCGGCTGTTTGTGGATACCCAAAAAATGTAGCATTGGATTGGATAAATACTCTTGAGTCTTTTCCAAGAGGAAATTATGCTTCTCCAATGGGTTGGGTTGATTCATCAGGTAATGCTTCATTTCTTTTAGCAATAAGAGGAGCTAGGTATGTTGAAGAAAATATTGAATTTACTGCCGGTTCAGGTATAGTTTCAGGCTCCGTTTTAGAGAAAGAAATAGATGAGATTAAATTAAAATTTGAATCTATATTAAAACAAGTATTTTTCGTTAAAAGTCCTAGATAATTTCCAATAATTTTTCAATAACTTCCTCTGAAACATTCTTATTGGATAAATTTTCTATTTCTCTTAAACCTGTTGGACTGGTTACATTTATCTCGCTAAGCATTCCATTTATTACATCAATACCTACAAAAAATAAACCCTCTTCTTTGAAATGTTGAGATAATTCTGAGCAGATACTTTTTTCTTTTTCTGTTAATAATGTTGGTTCAGCCTTGCCTCCCATCGCTAAATTACTCCTAAAATCGCCTCCTTGAGGAATCCTATTTATTGATCCAATTGCTTCTCCGTTTACGATAATTATTCTTTTATCACCCTCTATGACTTCAGGAATAAATTTTTGCATCATAACGGGTAATTCTTCTTGAGAAGTGATTAATTCAATGATTGATTTAATTCCTGGAGAATTTTTATTTATCCTTATAACACCTTGACCACCTTTACCTCCAAGAGGTTTTATGACTACTTCATTATTTATATTTGCAAAATTAATAAGATCTTTTACCTTACTCGCAACTATTGTAGGTGCCATTAAGTGGCTGTATCTTAAAGCACCTAGCTTTTCATTCCAAGCTCTTAACGATGAGGGTTTGTTAATTACTTTTACTCCTTTTCTTTCGGCAACTTCTAAAAGATGGGTTGCATATAAATAAGCCTCATTTACAGGAGGATCTTTTCTCATCCAAATGCAATTAAATTCGGCGAGAGGTATGCAATCATTCTCTTTGAAAGAAATCCACGGAATTACTTCAACTTTTACTGAAGATGCCCATACCTCATCACCTCTAGCTTCAAGGTCTTGAGGAGTACAACTCCAGATTTCAATATTTTTTTTTGATGATGCTTGCATTAAAGCAGCAGTTGAATCTTTTAAGGGATTTATATTTTTAATTGGATCTATTACGAATAGAAATTTCATAAGATCTAGTTTAATAATGCTTCTAATTTATTTTCATTTTCTAATGCGTAGAGATCATCGCAGCCTCCGATACCCTCATTATCTATAAATATTTGTGGTAATGTTCTTCTACCATCAGCTCTTTCAATCATCAATGCTCTGGCATCTTCGTCGCCATCTATTTTATATTCTGTAAAACTTACATTTTTTTTCTTGAGTAGTGATTTTGCTCGAATACAGAATGGGCAATATTGCCAAGTATAAATTTCAACTTTGGACATTTTTTTAAAATAATACTTAGTTTATACTATTAAACAAAAGTGCTTGTTAGATTATGAATAACGATTTAATTCTATTTTGATAGATATTACAGATTTCAAAAAAGATCTTTCGGAACTAACAGAGCGCCTGGGTAATGCTCAGGATTGTCTTTGACGTTCCAAGATTAAAAGCGAAAAGGAGAGAGTTAGAGCAAATTTCTGCTCAGGCTGAATTTTGGGAAAATCAAAAAGAAGCTAAAAAGCAAATGTTAATCCTTGATGATGTCAAAGCACAACTCGATTTGTTAGATAAATGGAAAACTTTTATTTCTGATGCTAATGCCTCCCTTGAGCTTTATTCTCTAGAACCTGAAGAGGAAATGATTTTAGAATCGCAGCTGGGATTAAGGAAATTAAGAGAGAATTTGGATAAATGGGAATTTGAAAGATTGTTATGTGGTGAATACGATAAGGAAGGAGCAGTAGTTTCTATTAATGCAGGTGCAGGTGGAACAGATGCACAGGATTGGGTAGAGATATTATTAAGAATGTACTCAAGATGGGCTGATAATAATCAAATGAGCCTTGTCATTAATGAATTATCTCAAGGAGAAGAAGCAGGTATTAAAAGTGTAACGTTCGAAATTGATGGAAAATATGCATACGGCTATCTGCAACATGAAAAAGGAACTCATAGATTAGTAAGAATTTCTCCTTTTAATGCCAATGGCAAAAGACAAACCAGCTTTGCTGGGGTAGAGGTTATGCCAAAATTAGATGATAATATTTCACTTGATATACCTGAAAAAGATTTAGAAATTACAACGAGTAGATCCGGTGGAGCTGGAGGACAAAATGTTAATAAAGTAGAAACAGCAGTGAGAATTGTTCATTTGCCTTCAGGGATTTCAGTAAGATGTACCCAAGAAAGGTCTCAATTACAAAATAAAGAAAAAGCTATGTTACTTCTAAAGTCTAAACTATTAGTGATTGCTAAAGAACAACGAGCTGCTGAAGTCGCTGATATTAAAGGTGATATTGTGGAAGCTGCATGGGGCAATCAAATAAGAAATTATGTTTTCCATCCCTATCAAATGGTAAAAGATCTTAGGACTATGCAGGAGACTAACGAGTTAGATAGTGTTTTAGATGGTGGACTTGAACCATTTATTCATAAATTATTACGTATGAATATTTCTTCTAACGAATCTATTGAATAACTAATGGAAAATAAAAACGAAATTTTAGAAAAAAAAGTTGCTCCTCCTAGCTTTATAAAGCTTGCTATGAGAAATATGGTAAAAAAAGGCTCAAAAAGTATTTCTCATTTTTCAATAACTTTTCTAGTTTTAATTGGGATATTAATACTTGTGGCAACAATAGGTAAGCCCAATATTCCAGTTTAAGAATGTATGAAAGAAAAAATTATTTCTGAAATAAATTTAGATTTGGTTTTTCAATGTAATGATTTCTCTCAATTTTCAAATAAGTTAAAAGATACAAAAACTCATCTTATTTTTGAATCTATTTTTTGGGAGAAAGTTTTTTTATCTTGGATAAATACAATATTAAAAAAAGAGGATTATGAATTACCAAATTATATTTTTGAAAAAAAATCTTTTTCATTAGGCTTACAGATAATATCTAATCAAGAAATTGCTTATTTGAATAAGAAATGGATGCAGAAAAATGGTCCAACTGATGTTCTATCTTTTCCAATTATTTCTGATGAATCTCTAAATAATTTAGATCATATAGAGTTGGGAGATATATTTATATCATTAGAGATGGCACTTGAGCAATCTTATGAATATAAAAATTCAATCTATAGAGAGATGATCTGGTTGGCTAGTCATGGATTTTTACATCTTTTGGGATGGGAACATAATAATGAGCATGATTTAGAAAATATGTTAAATTTTCAAGAATATTTAATTACTCGATTAGATTAAAAATCAATGAAAAAAAAAATAAACTATTTAGAAAATAGAAAAGAATCATACAAAACTTCTAGTAATGTATTTATAAGTTTTAAGTATGCTTTCAGTGGTATTAGTTATGTATTAAAAACTTCAAGAAATTTTAAAATTCAATTAATTTTTGCAGTTACAAGTTTAATAATTGGTTTTTTACTCAAAATTAGTCTAAGTGATTATATTATTCTGATTGCAACGATAATGTCTGTTTTAATATTAGAAATATTGAATACATCTATTGAATCAATCGTTGATTTAGAAGTGAAAAAAGAATTTAGTATTTTGGCTAAAATTTCAAAAGATACTTCTGCAGGAGCAGTATTATTAGCTTCCATTAATTCTGTTATTATTGCTGTATATATCTTTGTTCCTAAAATAAAGTTGTTATTTTAAATCCATATAAATATGTTTCTTGTTATTGATAATTACGATAGTTTTACTTATAACCTTGTTCAATATTTAGGAGAACTTTCAGTTGAGCATGAAATAACTAAAGAATTAATAGTTAAAAGAAATGATGAAATTACTTTAGAAGAAATTATCAAACTAAATCCTAGTGGAATTCTATTATCTCCAGGTCCAGGCAATCCAGATCAATCTGGAATTTGCCTGCCAATTCTAAAAAAATTATCTAAAAATATTCCGACATTGGGAGTTTGTTTAGGTCATCAAGCTTTGGCCCAAGCTTTTGGAGGTAAGGTTATAGTTGGGAAAGAACTTATGCATGGTAAGACATCCAAAATATTTCATAATCAAAAAGGATTGTTTAAAGATATCGAGACTCCATTTGTGGCTACTAGATATCATAGTCTTATAGTTGATTCAAGTTCTTTGCCATCATGTTTCGACATAACTGCGACTTTAGAAGACTCAACAATTATGGCTATCTCTCATAAAGAATATAAACATTTACATGGGGTACAGTTCCATCCTGAAAGTGTGTTGACGCAATTTGGTCATAAATTAATTAGTAATTTTCTAAAAATGGCTGAACAAAAGTAAAATAAAAAAAAATTAATATTATGATTTCTCAAATTAAAAACTTTTTATTTTTGATATTAGTTAGCTCTTTTTTACCTACCTCATTATTGGCAAGGAATTTAGGAATAAAAAGTTTGGGACATAGTAGTTTTTTAATTACTAGTTCAGATAAATCTATTCTTATAAATCCCTTTAAAGCAATAGGTTGTGCAAGTAATTTAAAGGAGCCAAAAGAAGGCAATGTAGATTTTATTTTGGCTAGTTCTAGGCTTCCAGATGAAGGATATAACCCTAATGATCAATTAATGTTCGTTGAGCCAGGAATCTATCAATTTGAGGATATTTTATTAAATGGAATTTCTGTACCACATGACAGATTAGATGGAAGAAGATTTGGGATGGCAACTGTTTGGAGTTGGGAGCAGAATGATCTTAAAATTGTTCATATGGGAGGAGCTGCTGGTGATATTGATATAAACAGTCAAATTATTTTGTCTAGTCCAGATATATTGTTTATTTCAATTGGAGGAGGAATAAAATCTTACAATGGTAAAGAAGCTTCAAAAATAGTTAAAATTTTAAAACCTAAAGTAGTTATTCCTGTTCACTTTGAACGCGGCAAAAAAATTAATAAAGAATGCGATTTCTCAAATGCTGATTTATTTATTGAAAATATGAAAGATTTTAAAGTAAGATATGTTGGAAAAGATTTTCAATTAAAACCTAAAAGAATCGATCAAAATACAATTTATATTTTCAGTAATTAATTTTTTAAATCTAATATCTTGTAATTGTCCCAGAAAAAAATCATTTGTTCTTTAGTTCCAATACTAACCCTTATTGAATTACTGATATCTTTTTTGTTTTCCATACTTCTAATAAGAATCCCTTTTTCTCTCATCTGTTGTATTAAGATTTTAGGATCTTTTTTTGGCCAAATTAAGAAATAATTACCTCCACTAAAGTGAGTTCTGATTTTTGTTGATATAAATTTATTTAAAATCCATTCCCTCGCCTTTTTTACTTCTAAAACATAATTATCAATATATGTTTTGTCTTTAAGTGCTGCTAATGCAGCTGTTATAGCAAAGCTGTTTACATCATATGGTCCTGTAACTTTATTAATGTACTGAATTAAACTTTTATTGCCAAAAGTAAAACCTATTCTTAAACCAGCTAGACCTGCAGTTTTTGAAAGAGATTGGATTATTATTATATTTTTATTCTTTTCAAAATCTATTGATTCAAGAAGACTATCTCCATCAAATTTTTCATATAGTTCATCAACAACTATTAATGAACCGTTATTGATATTGGCTAAATTAATTATTTCATGAGAGCTTAGAACTGTTCCTGTTGGATTATTTGGATTGCATATAAATATTAACTTTGGATTATACTTTATTATTTTTTCCCTAAATTCTTCGATGGGGAATAGAAAATTTTCTCCAATGTAAGAACAACTTATTTTTTTCATTCCTCGGATTTCTGCACAAGGAGAATAGTAACCAAAAGTTGGATTTGTGGTTAGAAATATTTGATCTTTTTCACCAAAGCAATTGAAAATTGCGTTTATTGCTGCATCTGCTCCATTGAAAATTCCGATTTCATCTTTACCAAATTTTCTTGAATCAAGATATTTATCACATAAAAATTTTTTTAATAAATTATATTCTGGATAAATTGAAATCTCATCTAATTTTATCGCTTGTAATGCCTCTAAAACCTTAGGACTTGGACCTAAGGTATTTTCATTAAAGTCTAAGCGAAGTAAATTTCTTCTATTTTCTAAAGGTGCAGAGTAAGACTGCATATTTATTATTTCTTCTCTTGGTTTTGGGAAAAGATTATTTAATGGATCTAAATCATTCATTACATTCTTTCTAAAGTTTCAATTCCTAAAAGCTCTAAGCTTAATTTTAGTGTTTTTGCAGTTAGGTCACATAAATTAAGCCTAGAAATTTTTATATTTTTTTCTTCTTTGAGGATTGAAACTTGATCATAGAATCTATTAAAAGTCTGACATAGCTCGAACAGATAATTGCATAATCTATTTGGCATTAAGTCTTTTTCAATAGAAATTATGACTTCATCGAACTTAAGTAATTTTCTGATAAGTTTCCACTCAGATTTATGTTCATAATTTACGTACTGAAAATCTTTAGAGTCATAAACAAAATCATTTTTTCTTTTAATTCCTAAAATTCTTACAAGTGTATATAACAAATAAGGAGCAGTATTACCATTAAGGGAAAGCATTTTATCAAAACTAAATTGATAATTGGTAATCCTATTTTGACTTAAATCTGCATACTTAACAGCTCCTAATCCAATAATTCTTGAAGTATTTGCTATAAAATCTTCGGTCTCATAACGATCTTCATCTTCTAATCTTTTCAATAAATCTTCTTTTGCTCTTCTAACTGCTTCATTTAATAAATCTTTTAGGCGTATTGTTTCACCTTCTCTTGTCTTTAGTTTTTTGCCATCAATTCCTTGAACTAACCCAAAAGGGACATGGTCTACTTGACAATTTTCTGGGATCCATTTTGCTTTTTTTGCAACTTGAAAAACTCCAGCAAAATGATTTGCTTGCCCATGATCAGTTACATAAATAATTCTTGAAGCATCATCCCCATTAGGAGGTTTATTGAATCTGTATCTTATAGCAGCAAGATCTGTGGTGGCATAATTAAAACCTCCATCTTTTTTTTGAATAATTAGCGGTAAAGGTTTGCCTTCTTTATTAGTCATCCCATCTAAAAATACACATTTTGCTCCTTGATCTTCTACTAATATTTTTTTTAAATTCAAATCATCAATAACTGATTTTAAGAAGGGATTATAAAAAGATTCACCTCTTTCTTCTATTTTTATTTTTAAATTTTTATAGATTTCATCAAATTCTTTCCTTGATTGATCACATAATAATTTCCAAGCTTTAATCGATTTTATATCACCACTTTGTAACTTAACTACTTCCTTTCTAGATCTTTTTTGGAATTCAGATTCGTTATCAAATCTTTTTTTTGATTCTTTATAAAATTCAACTAAATCACTTATCTTGATCTTTCCTATTTCTTCAAGATCATTAGAATATAAATCTTTGAGCTGAGTAATAAGCATGCCAAATTGTGTCCCCCAATCACCAACATGATTGAGTCTTAATACTTCATAACCTCTTAACTCGAAAATTTTAGATATTGAGTCACCTATTATTGTTGATCTTAAATGCCCTACATGCATTTCTTTAGCAATATTAGGACTAGAAAAATCTACAATAACTTTATTAGACAAACCACTATCTAAATCTTTTCTAATTAGAGGTATGCCAGCCCTATTGCATTGAATATTTGACTTAATTTCATTTATTAGAACTTCATCTTTTAATTTTATATTTATAAATCCAGGTCCAGCTATTTCTAGACTTTTACATAATTTTGCTAAGCTTTTATTTTTATTTAAAAGGTTAATAAAATCATTAGAAATATCTCTTGGGTTCTTTTTATATATTTTAGATAAACTTAAACAAACATTACATTGATAATCACCAAATTCCTCTTTTGATGATTGTGTAATTAAAGTTTTTCTAAGAATTTCGAATTCTCCTTTTTTATCATTTTTTTCAAGACTATCTAAAAGAGATTTTTCAAATTGTTTTGTTAATTCTTTAAAAATGATTAGCATTAATTATTCAATTATTTATCTATATGATTAATTAATATAACGCATACTCAAATCAATCCAATTACTTTTGGTGATTGAAGAACTTGTTGAAATTAAATCAATACCTTTTATTAGATATTTACTTATTTCTCGAGGGTTTATTCCAGAAACTTCTATTATCAAATTTTTATTGACTTCTTTTTTTATGCTATTAATTGATAAATCTCTTAATTCTTGAACACTTTTTTTGATTGTTTCAGGACTAAGTTCATCTAATAAGACACTATCCGCTCCTGCTAATACTGCTTCTTTTGCCTGTTCAATATTCTCAGCTTCAATTATGATATGAGTTGTAAAAGGTGAATTTAGTCGAATTTTTTTTACTGCATTATTTAGATTATCTGTCCATGCAATATGATTTTCTTTTATCATAGCTGCGTCGTATAATCCCATTCTATGATTCACTCCACCTCCGCATTTGAATGCATATTTTTCAAATATTCTTAAGCCAGGAGTTGTTTTCCTAGTATCTGCTAATTTTATATTTGTACCTTCTAACTTATTTACAAGATTCTTTGTATATGTTGATATTCCAGATAAATGCATTGCTATATTTAAGCCTATTCTTTCACTAGCAAGCAAACTTTTTGAAGGTCCATATATTTCCAGGAGTTTTTGATCTTTAACAAATTGATCTCCATCAGAGATATGAAATTTTGAACTGATTTTTAAATCAATTTTTTTAAAAATTTCTTTTATAATTTCGACACCACAAAATATACCACCTTCTTTTGCAATCCAATATGCATTACCATTCTCCTCGGTAATAGAAGGACTTGTAAGATCTCCTCTTCCTATATCTTCATCGATCCAATTATCAATGATCTTATTTATTTTTGGAGTATTTAAATCCACTAAACTAAAAAATAATTAATTAATAAAAATTCAACTTAAGTTAGAGAGTCAACTATATATCACTATGTAATTTAACTCAAATTTATTTACCAATACAAAACTTAGAAAAAATATTATCTAGAAGTTCCTCCGTTAATTCTTGACCAGTTATTTTAGACAAGTTTTGAATTCCATCTCTCAGTTCTATTGATAACAAATCAAATGGCAATTTATTTTTAATGATGTCATAAGTATCATTTAAATTAGATAGGCAAGCAGATAAATTTGTTAGATGTCTTTCGTTTAAAAATATATTGATATTTTCTACTTGTTTTAATCCACATTTTTTTATGATTGTGTCGATTAATAATCTTTCACCATCATTATTCTTAATGCTCATAAGAATTGTGTTTTTTAACTCATTTGAATTAATATTTTTGCAATCAATTAAATCTTTTTTATTGCCCAAAATAGTAATTAATTTTTCTTTGGGGATTTTTTCTATTATTTTTTTGTCTTCTTCATTAAATCCTTCTTCAAGACTATAAATATAAATTATAAAATCTGACTCTTTAATTTTCCCAAAACTTTTTTTAATTCCAATACTTTCAATTTGTTCATGAGTTTCTCTTATGCCAGCAGTATCAATTATTTTCATTGGAATATCATTAACAGTTAAATTAACTTCAATAACATCTCTAGTTGTTCCAGGAATATTTGTTACGATTGCTTTCTCTTTTTTTGCAAGCAAATTTAGTAAAGAGCTTTTACCAACATTTGTTTTACCTATAAGCGCAATGGATATTCCATTGTGAATATATGAATTTCTTTTTGCATTTTCTATTAGAAATTCTATTTTTTCTTTTACTTTTTTAATGTTTTTTAGATATTTGGTGTAATCAAAATCTGTGAAGTCTTCTTCAAAATCAACTCTCGCTTCTATTTCGCAAAGTTGATTTATAAGGTCATTTTTAATATCATTAATTTTTTTCTTTATTTCTCCTTGAATCCCACTAAAAGCTAACTCTGCTGATCTTGTATTGCTTGCATTAATTAATTGATTAATCGACTCGGCTTGAGTAAGGTCTATTTTTCCATTAAGAAAAGCTCTTTGACTGAATTCTCCTGGGTTTGCAAGTCTAACTTTAGAATTACTAGATAATAATCTCTTTAGAACTTTATTTACTATGATTATTCCTCCATGGCAATGAAGTTCAACTACATCTTCTCCTGTGAAGCTATTTGGTGATTTCATCACTAAAATTAAAACCTCATCTATAAATTTATTTTGATTATTTTCCTGAATAAAACCATGAAAAACTCTATGTGATTCCCATGCATATTTAGATTTTGTTTGAACAATCTTTTTGCAAGAATTTATGGAGTCTTTCCCTGATACTCTTATTATCGCAACTCCTCCTTTCCCTATACTTATAGCTGAAGCAATTGCGGCTATCGTATCTTCTGTAGTAACTATCGAATCCATCTCTCGCTTTGTTATGGATAATTAAGTAAGATTATCAAGAATTTTGAAATTTTCTTTCTGAATGAGATTTAAAAGAGATATTACCTATAAGAAAATTCTATCATTATTTAGGAATCAGAATGGAAGTCCTTTCTTTAATGCTAAAGGTTTAGCTATAGGGGTATTTAGTGGCTGCTTTCCTTTTTTTGGGTTTCAGACTTTAATAGGGGTATTTTTTGCAAAAATAGTCAAGGGAAATATTGTTCTAGCTGCAATTGGTACCTGGATAAGCAACCCTTTTACTTATGTTCCACTTTATTATTTTAACTATAAAGTTGGTTCGATTTTTTTAAATAATTCTTCTAATAAAATTCTTGAAAAAAGTTTAGTTATTGATGACTTATGGAAACAAGGTAGAATTTTTTCCCTAAAATTACTCTTAGGTTCATCTTGTGTAGGTATTTTACTAGCTTTGATTTGCGGCAGTATTGTTTTTTTTCTTTACAAGATAAAAAATAAAAAATAGATTGATCTGATTTTAAAATTAACTTTGTCCAACTCTGGCAATATCTAAAACATCTGCCATTGATTTAATTTGTTCAATTGTTTTATGAAGTTGGTTATAACTTTCAAGACCTACACAAAGATTTATAATAGCTGGTTTACCATAAGCAGTTTTAACATTGGCATCGCTAACGTTTATACCTTTATCAGATAACCGCATAAGAATATCTTTAAGAACTCCAACTCTATCAATTACTTCTATTCTTAGCTGAATTGGAAACTTATTATCGCCAGTTTTATTATCTTGATTCCAACCGACAGGTAATCTTCTCTCTATTGGAATTGGTATTACATTTTCACAATCTTCCCTATGTATAGTTATACCATGGTTGCCGAGCGACACAGTTCCGATAATATCCTCGCCTGGGAGCGGGGTACAGCATTTACCTATTCTGTAATCAAGACCTTCTATCCCGGAAATTGGCGATTTAGCTGCTTTATTAGATTGATTAGTGGATAAATTACTATTACTTTTAAGAGATTTTGCTATTTCAGAGTCTGAATCACTTTTTACGTCTTCTGCCTGTAATTTTATTTCTTCTCTTAGTCTGTTTAATACTTGATGCAAAGTTAAACCACCAAAACCAAGAGATGCAAGAAGGTCTTCAGTAGTTTTAAAATTGCATCGATTTGCAACTTTTTTCATCGCTTCACTAGAAAGTAATGCTTCAAAACCGTTTCTACCTACTTCTTTTTCAAGTAAATCTCTACCTCTTTTAATCGTTTCATCACGATGGCTTTTCTTATACCATTGGCGAATTCTATTTTTAGCAGTTGGAGTAACTACAAAGTTCAGCCAATCCAAGCTTGGAGTAGAATTATTACTCGTCAAAATTTCTATGAAGTCACCATTTTGAAGTGCTGTAGATAATGGAGAAAGCTTTTCATTAATTCTTATTCCATTACAGTGATTTCCTACTTCAGAATGAATTCTGTAGGCGAAATCTATCGCGGTAGATCCTTTTCTTAAACCAACAACATCTCCTTTTGGAGTGATCACAAATACTTCTTCATCAAATAAATCTTCTTTAATTGAAGCTAAATAATCATTATGATCCCTTTCATTACCTTCTTGTTGCCATTCTACTAATTGTCTTAGCCAATTAAATCTCTCGGCATTACTTTTAGCAGGAGAACCACCCTCTTTGTATTGCCAATGAGCGGCAATACCATATTCAGCAATTTGATGCATTGAAGAAGTTCTAATTTGAACTTCAATAGGTCGATGTCTTCCAATCACAGAAGTGTGTAAGGACTGGTATCCATTGGGTTTTGGTAATCCTATATAGTCTTTAAATCTACCTGGAATTGGCTTGAAAGTATCATGAACGACTGCTAAAGCTCGATAACAACTATCTGAATTGTCCACGATAATTCTTAGTGCGGCAACATCATAAATCTCGTGAAAATGCTTTTGTTGTCTTTCCATTTTGCTCCAAATGCCATAAAGATGTTTTGGCCTTCCTGTTATTTCAAAATTTTTCAAACCTGCTGAAACCAAGTTTTCCTTCATAAGATTCAAAGTTACTTTTAATCTTTTTTCTCTATCACTTCTTTTAACAGCGATTTGATCCTTAAGATCTAGATATTCTTTAGGCTCTAGGAATTTAAAAGCTAAATCTTCTAATTCCCATTTAAATCTGTTTATTCCTAGTCGATTAGCTAATGGTGCATAAATCTCTCTTGTTTCTCTCGCTATTCTTAGTTTTTTCTCATCATTTAGCCATTCAATTGTTCTCATGTTATGAAGTCGATCTGCAAGTTTTACTAAGACAACTCTGATATCGCTGGCCATAGCCAAAAACATTTTCCTAAGATTTTCAGCTTGTGCTTCAGTCCTGTTGTTAAAGTGAATGCCGCCTAATTTAGTTACGCCCTCTACCAGTATTTTTACTTCTAATCCAAAATTTGTTTCTATTTCGGATAAATCAATGCCAGTATCTTCAACAACATCATGTAAAAGGCCTGCAGCAATAACAGATGAACTAGCCCCTATTTCTTTGAGGAGATTTGCAACAGCAATAGGGTGAATAATGTATGGCTCGCCGCTCGCGCGAAATTGTCCATCATGAGCTTTATAAGCAAGTTTAAAAGCCTTTGCTATAAGGTTTTGATTCTCATCATTTTCTTTATTTGATTTTTCAAAATTATGAACATCTTTAAGAAGCCAATCGGGAATGTTTATTTGATAATTCAAAGATTCACTTTCATATTTTTTATTTTCAGGCAAAATAGTTTTAGAAACTTCAATTTCGCTTTTTTCTTTTGAATTTGCAGCTGCCTCTGACATTTTATATTGCTTTAGATGTATTTTATTTAGGTCTAGAAAAATTTGCTATGAATCATGGAAAAAAATAAAGAAAAAATTATTGTAGTTAAAAATCTCACTGTTAAATATGGTTTAAAACAACAACCTATTATTAAAAATTTTAATTTGGAAATAGATTGTGGAGATCATTTGGCCATAATAGGACCTTCTGGATGTGGAAAGACCACTTTTGCAAAAACATTAGTAAATATGTTGCCTGAAAAGGCCACTTCTAAAGGTTATCTATCGATTTCTAGTGTAGATCCTAGGAAAATAAATAACAAAGATGCACAATTATTTAGAAGAAAGAATTTTGGATTTATTTATCAAGACTCTATAAAAAAACTTAATCCACTAATGAGAGTTGGGGATCATTTATATGAATTATTTAAAACACATGATCAAACTAAATCATCTACAGCTATTAAAAAATTAGTGATAGAAGTTTTTCAAAAAGTAGGAATAGAAGAAAGTAGACTTGATTCTTTCCCACATCAATTTAGCGGTGGAATGAGACAGAGAGTTTCTATAGCAATGGCACTTGCTTTGAAACCTAAATTATTAATAGCTGATGAACCTACAACAAGCTTAGATACCAAAACAAGTTTTGAAATTATGCAGGAAATAATTCATCTATGTAATGAATTTGATACTACTTTAATTTTAATTAGTCATGATATTAATCTTGCAGCAAAGTGGTGTAAAAAAGTTGCAATAATTAAAAAGGGATCGATTGTTGAAAAAGGAAATATAATAGGTATTTTTGACTCACCAAAATCAGATATTGGGATAAAGTTAGTAAATGCCTCAAAAATAGTTTTAGAATCTAATATTAAAAATAATGTACGAGATGAGATCGTTCTAGAGGTAAATAACTTAAGACATTGGTATAAATTAAATTCTTCAATTTTTATAAATAAATGGAATAAGGCTTTAAATGAGGTAAGTTTTAAATTATATAAAAATGAGACTCTTGGAATAGTTGGTTCTTCAGGAAGCGGTAAAAGTACATTATGTAGGGCTTTAATTGGCCTTCTCAAAGTAAGAGGCGGCGAAATAAAAATTTATGATAAAAATTATGCATCGAAAAAAAATAAAACTTTTAAAAAGTACAATAATTTGCAAATTATTTTTCAAGATCCTTTCTCAAGTTTGAATCCGAAAATGACAATTAAAAATATTTTGGAAGATATATTTTTTATTCAAAAAATTTCAGATAAAAGAAAAATTGAAAAAGAAATAAAATTCATGTTTAGAAATTTAAGTCTTCCTTTTAAGAGTGAATTTTTAAATTCTTACCCTAGCCAATTATCTGGTGGTCAATTGCAAAGAATTTCATTAGCCAGAGCACTATTGTTGAAACCAAAAATTTTGATTTGTGATGAGAGCGTTAATATGTTAGATGCTTCAGTAAAAATAGAAATTCTTGAATTACTTAGAGTAATGCAACAAAAAATGGATTTAACCATTATCTTTATCACTCATGATTTAGGTATTGCTAAAAGATTTTGTAATAGGTTGCTAGTGATGAATCACGGAAAGATAGTTGATGAAGGAGAAAGTTCTACAATATTCACTAAAACTAAAAACACTTATACAAAATCTCTTCTAAATTCTTCTTTAAATCTTATTTAGCTTTAAGAACGTTTAGTAATTTTTGAAAATCTAATGGTAATTCTGCTTCAAATATCATTTCTTTGCCAATAATTGGATGTATAAGGCCAAGCTTAAAAGCGTGTAAAGCTTGTCCCTCTAATTTACATGGGAGTTTTTTGCATCTTCCATATAAAGGATCACCTACAATAGGATGATTAATGTGAGCGCAATGAACTCTTATTTGATGCGTTCGACCAGTATCTAATTTGAAATTCATTAATGAGTAATTACCTAATCTTTCTTTTAATTTCCAATAAGTGCAGGCATATCTTCCTGAAGCTTCTTCTACTACTTTATATTTCAATCTATTGAATTTATCTCTGCCAATATGTCCTACAATTTGGCCTTCTTCAGAATTAGGTGCTCCATGTATTACTGCAATATATTCGCGTGAGGCTATTTTTTCTTTTATTTGTTTCTGGAGATTTACCAATGCTTCTTGGCTTTTTGCTACCACCATACATCCTGAGGTATCTTTATCTAATCTGTGAACAATACCAGGTCTTAGTTTCCCATTAATTCCAGGAAGATCATTACAGTGAAAAAGTAATCCATTGACTAGAGTTCCTGATCTGTGTCCAGGGGCTGGATGAACAATTAGTCCTGATTGTTTATTGATTACTATGATGTGCTCGTCTTCAAAAAGGATTTCTAAATCCATTTTTTCAGGTTTCAAATATTCAAGAGGTTCTGGAGGAGGCATCCAGATCTGAACATTGTCGCCATTTTTTAATGGGGTCTTTGCTTTCGCATTCTTATAGTTTACAAGTACTAATCCTGAATTTATAAAATGTTGAATTCTTGCTCTACTTTGTTCTGGCCTTTTACTTACCAACCATCTATCTAGTCTCATAGGAAGAGGTAGCTCATAAATAATTTCTATAAGTTCACCCTCTCCAATGCCGAAAGAATTTTTATTATCTAATTCCATGGTGGTACTTCTAATGCAATTTTACCAAGCATTTGATTTCTATAATCCTCCAATAATTTATGAGACATTCTTCTTTTATCACCTGAGGTATGTTTTGAAGCTGCTTCATCGATCCAATCAGAAGGACTCTCAAAGCCTTTTGCAATATCAACTCCATATCTATTGGATATTTGTTTTACTGAGATATTCGCATTTTTATCTTTGTTTAGAGCGGACATAATTTTGATAAATCCAATTGCGACACTCTCTATTTCATAAGCAGCCTCTCCAATATCGTCACATAGTGCAAGATTAAGTGCTGATTTTTGATTTTCTAAATTAGGAGGTATAACACCAGGAGCATCAAGTAGATCAATACCACTATCTAATTTTATCCATCTTAAATTACGTGTCACGCCAGCTTTCCTAGCACTATCGACAACTCTTTTTTTTGCAATTCTATTAATTAATGCTGATTTACCTACATTTGGAAAACCAAGTGTGAGGGCTCTTATTGGCCTTATTCTCATACCTCTAGAAATCCTTCTAGCATCAATTGATGATCTAGATTCTTTTGCAGATTTACAAATTTCGTTAATACCTATACCTCTTTTAGCATCACACCAGTGTGGATATTGATCTTTTTCATTAAACCATTTATTCCAACTAGTTATTGTGTCAGTAGAAATCATGTCTGATCTATTAATAACAAGAATATGTTTTTTATTGTTGATCCATTTATTTAAATGTGGGTGCCCTGTTGATATTGGGATTCTTGCATCTCTAACTTCTATAACTAAATCTACTTTATTGATTACTTCAGATAATTTTTTTTCTGCTTTTGCGATATGGCCTGGATACCATTGAATTTTGGGTATGTCCACTTCAATAAAATAAATAAAATTTTTGTATTCCTTTTAATTTTTATTAGTTTCAAAAGTATTTACTTTTAAATTTTAGTATAAATTTAATAACTAAAAAATTTTATCATCGTTAATTTTTAAAATTTATTAAGGCATAGGTTACAGTTACTACTTTTTAACCCAATAAGTCCAAATAAACGTTAGGGTCTTAAGATTAAAAATAGTTTGTTTAATGTCAAAATTATCTCTTTCCAGTCTTGATAAGACACATTTAGAAGGTAAAAAAGTTCTTGTAAGAGTAGATTTTAATGTTCCATTAAATGAAAGTAGCCAGATAACTGACGATACACGTATTAGAGCAGCGATCCCAACAATTGAATATCTTATTAATAATTCTGCAAAAGTTATTTTAGCTGCCCATTTTGGAAGACCAAAGGGTCAGGTAAATGAAAAAATGAGATTAACTCCAGTAGCAGCAAGATTAACTGAATTGTTAGGAAAAAATGTCGCGCTTACAAATAGTTGCATAGGGGATGAAGCAGTTGCAGAATCAAATAGTTTAGATAATGGAGATGTTCTTTTACTTGAAAATGTTCGTTTTTTTGGGGAAGAGGAAAAGAACGACTTGGATTTTGCTAAAAATTTAGCGTCACATGCAGATATGTATGTCAATGATGCTTTTGGTGCTGCTCACAGAGCTCATGCTTCAACTCAGGGTGTTACTAATTATTTAAATCCCTCAGTAGCTGGATTCCTTTTAGAAAAAGAATTGAAGTATTTACAAGGAGCAATAGATTCTCCAAAGCGCCCATTGGCAGCAATAGTTGGAGGATCAAAGGTTAGTAGCAAAATAGGAGTGCTTGATTCTTTACTAGATAAGTGTGACAAAATCATGATTGGTGGAGGTATGATTTTTACTTTTTATAAAGCTAGGGGTCTAGATGTCGGAAAAAGCCTAGTAGAAGAAGATAAACTTGAGCTTGCTAAAGAGTTAGAAGTAAAAGCAAAAGCAAAAGGAGTTGAATTATTATTACCCACTGATGTTGTTTTAGCTAATGAATTTTCTCCTGACGCCGAAAGCAAAACATCTCAAATTGATTCAATTAGTGGGGATTGGATGGGTCTCGATATTGGTCCAGCTTCCATTAAAGTTTTTCAGAATGCTCTTGCAGAATGTAAGACTATTATTTGGAATGGTCCAATGGGAGTTTTTGAATTTGATAAATTTGCAGAAGGTACAAATGCAATAGCTACGACCCTTGCTGACCTAAGTGCTTTTTCTGAAGTTTGTACAATAATTGGTGGTGGAGATTCAGTTGCAGCAGTTGAGAAAGCAGGATTAGCTGAGAAAATGTCTCATATATCTACTGGTGGTGGTGCTAGTTTGGAACTTTTAGAAGGTAAAACCTTACCTGGTGTAGCTGCCTTAAATGAGGCTAGATTATAACTCATCAACAATATTTATACTTTTTGTGAAAGTAATCATTCCCTCAGGGTGAGCTATGATTCCTGACCAAATTTGTATACCAGGTTTTGAAGGGGCTCTTGTCATCTTGAAAATTCCCCCAGATGCTAATGGCTCCAATAATATTTCTTGTTCAAACAATGAATTTACTTGATAAGGTTTTATTGCTCCTGCAATAATCACATCTTCAAGTGGCTTATTTAGAATAATATCGATATCATATTTTGCACCAGTAAGAACTTTATCAGGGATTTTAAAACTAATATCTATCTTCTTATCGTCATTCCTTATTGTTGTGAATAAATTTTTAATGGTACCTTCATCAACTTTTCCATTTAAAATTGAAAAAATATAATCGAAATCGGACTCTAATATATGCATTTCTCCATTAACTATTTTTTCTCCTAAAACTTTTATTCTTAAGATTTCTTTATTTGAAATATTTGATTTTAATCTTTTTATCTTCCATTCGCTGTTAGGGAAATCATTAACGATTTTTGAAAACTGTTTTAGTATATTTTGCTTTTCATCATTTCTAAAATTTTTTTGAATAAATTCTAAATCTCGTTTATTTAAAGATTTTTCTAGGCTTCTTATAAAATCAACTTTTACAGTCTGCGTTATTGCTGAATAAGGAATAATGAGATAAATAAATAAGTAGAGAGGAACTCCTATATTTTTGAATAATTTTAAATTAAACATATTTATCATTTATTATTTTCATTCTACTAATTTCAGTTTCCATGTCTAAAAAAAATAATTTATTAGTTGCAGCAAGTGGAACAGGAGGCCATATTTTCCCAGCTTTAGCAGTTTCTAAAGAGGTAGATGATGAATGGAATATTCATTGGTTGGGTGTTGAACAAAGACTTGATGCAGATATTATTCCTAAAAAATATAATTTGAGGACTTTGAATATAAAGACACCAAGAAAAAATATTTTTTTGTTTTGTCAATATATAGAAATTTTGATGTCAACTTTCCAAATAATAAGGATCTTAAAAGAAAAAAAAATTAACTTGGTTTTTACGACTGGAGGTTATATATCTGCCCCTACTATTGTTGCTTCAAAACTTCTCAGGATACCTGTCATTATTCATGAATCAAATTTAATTCCAGGAATGGTCACGAAATATTTTGGTTTTATGTGTAACTATGTTCTTCTAGGATTTAAGAAAACAAGTTCTTATTTGAAAAATTGTAAAACTATTTTCACAGGTACACCTTTAAGACAGCAATTTTATAAATCTAATCCCTTGCCAGAATGGGTTCCAAAAGGGAAAGGACCTCTTTTGATTTTTTTGGGAGGTAGTCAAGGAGCAAAAGCTATAAATCAAATTGTTTACGAATCTCTGGAATTTTTAATGGAAAAAAAATTTCGAATAGTTCATATTATTGGAGAATATAATCAAGAATCCTTTAATGTAAAAAATTCCAAAAATTATGTTCAAAAGAAATTTACTAATGAAATCGCAGCTTTAATTCAAAACTGTGATCTTGTAATATCGAGATCTGGTTCAGGAACAATAAACGAATTAATACAGACTGAAAAGCCTTCAATTTTAATTCCATATCCTTATTCTAAAAATAATCACCAGGAGCTAAATGCAATGATTCTTGCTGAAAGTGGATGCTCAGTTTTAATAAATCAAAATAAAATTTCTAAAGAAGTTTTTGAAGAAACTTTAGATAGAATTTTTAAAATAAAATTAAAAAAAGGAAAAACTCATTATGAGATATTAGATCTCATGAAGAAGAATATGGAAAATAAAAATAAAGTTAAATCTAAAGTTGAAATTAGAAAATTGATTAATTATTTTTTAAAGGAATTTTGAATTTCTTTACATAGAAGACTATTATTTTTCTTACTCTGCAAGCTTATTCTTGCCCACTTTTCATCAAGAAATCTAAATGATGTGCATTCTCTAAGTAATATGCCCTTATTCTCTAAGTATTTTATATTTGGCGATAAAGATTTTTTACTTTCTATTAGAAAAAAGTTAGTCGAAGAGTTATGAACTTTAAGGTTTTCTATTTTTGATAATTTTTCAAATACTCTCTTTCTTTCAATATTTATCCAGCTGTGAATCTGTTTTGTCCACTGTGAATAGAATTTCTTATCACTAAGTAAATCAATGCCGGCTTTAATAGCAAAGGAATTTAATGGCCAAGGATCCCTATTGATTTCCCATTGCTTGATTTTTTTCGATGAGCCAATAATGTAACCTAATCTAAGGCCAGGAATATTGAATATTTTTGTCAAGCTTCTTAAGACTAATAAGTTATCGTATTTTTTAGTTAAAGGTATTAAAGATTCTCTATCTCCATTAGGTGTAATCGATAAGAAAGCTTCATCACAGATAACTAACTTAAATTTTTTTATAATTGCCTCTAATGAATTTTTCCCCCATAATTGACCTGTAGGATTATGTGGATTTGTTATCCAAATAACATCACCTTTAGGATGAAGTGGAAATGATTGAGGAAAAAATTTACTCCAGTTTTTGGGTAATTCGCAATGTATAAAATTGCTATTCCAACAATTTAAAGATCTTTCATAATCAACAAAACAAGGAGAAGGAATACAACTTTTTCCAAATTTGGATGCTTCATAACCTGCCCAAGTTATTAGTTCAGAAGCTCCATTCCCAGGTAATATATTGTCTGGATTTATCCCATGAAATTTACCGATTATTTCTTTCAGATCACTTAAGTTTCTCTCTGGGTAATATCTAAAGCTAAGATTCTTAATTTCCTCATTTAATGAATCTATTAGTATTTGAGGGGGATCAAAGGGTACTAATGAGGCACTTGCGTCAATGATTTCCGAGGGTAATAAATTTAATTTTTTTGCATTTTCATATACATTTCCACCATGCTTTAAGTTTGATACTTGCACCCCTAACGTTGAGTAATAATTATGTTCAGATTTATTCATTATTCATTTCTAATTTTATTCTACCCATTTTAAATCTGATCCAACTGCCTCTTTTATATTAGACAATTTATGGTTATTGAGTTGCTTTATAATTCCTTCAAGTATATCTGGAACTAATTGTGGACCCTTATATATCCATCCTGTATAAAGTTGAATTAATGATGCACCAGAACAAATTCTTTCCCAAGCCGACTCAGGACTATCAATTCCTCCAACCCCAATTAAAATAATCTTTTTATCAATATTATGTATATATTTTATTATTTGATTTGCTTTTTTTTGAAGAGGCCTTCCACTTAATCCTCCATTCTCTTGAGAAAGTAATAATCCGGTTTGTCTAATCTTTCTATTTTCAAGACCTAGTCTATCAATGCTGGTGTTAGTAGCAATTATTCCATCGATGTTTTCCTCGATTATTAATTGGCAAATATCTTCTATATCTTTAAGGCCTAAATCTGGCGCAATTTTTACAAATAATGGTGGACAATTAGGTAAGTTTTTAATTTCTCTAAGAAGTTCTTTTAGAAGGATTGGATCTTGTAACTTTCTTAGCCCTTCAGTATTTGGAGAACTAACATTTATTGCTGCGTAATCACAATAGGGAATTAATAATTTTAGAGAAGTTAAATAATCATCTTTTGCTTGAGATAAGCCTGTAATTTTTGACTTCCCGAAATTTATCCCTAAACAAATATTCTCCCTGTTTTTTTTAAACTCAATACCTTGTTCAAGAAGGTTTTTAACTAGATTTTCAGCACCATTGTTATTGAAACCCATTCTATTTAATGCCGCCTCTTCTTCTGCTAATCTAAATAACCTTGGTTTAGGATTACCTTCTTGAGCAAATTTAGTAACTGTACCAAGTTCAGCGAATCCAAAACCAAAATTTTTCCATATGTTTGCAGCATTTCCATTTTTGTCAAAACCCGCAGCCAAACCAATTGGATTACAAAAATTTATTCCACATATGTTCTGACTTAATCTTTTATCAACTATAGAAAATTCTTCATTGAGATTTTTTAGAATAGATGAAACTAATGGCCAATTATATTTTCTTGAACCGAATGATAGTAGGTTAAGAGATAAATTAGTTAAATATTCTGCATCTATCCCGGAGTCTTTTTTTAGTATAGGTTTAACCAAGTTTTTATAAAGATTTTTAATTACCCCCTTTTGTTCATTCATAAAAAATTAAAATTCTTTTTTTTCTATTATCCAATATTTCTCACCTTTAGGAATTAATTTCCAATTACGCCATTCAAAAGGTAAATATTGTTTAATATTTAAGTCATTTTCATCGCCTAATAAGTTACTAAGTTCTAGTGAACTTAAAAAGTACTCTTTATCTGCAAATTTTAGAATTAATTCATTCCGTGAAAATAATTCCTGAATTGCTGCAGGTGCCTTCTTTTCAAAAAAATCAACTGATGATTCTTCTTCTTTTAAGTTACTTATTATAGATATACCTTTACTGTAATTAGTTGCAATTCTATCAACCCTATCATTTTGTTGATCTCCACTATGACCTTTAACATATTCCATTATGAGGCCATTAAATCTTAATTGATCAATTTTTTGCCATAGATCAAGATTTTGAACTGCTTTTCCTGAACTTGTTTTCCATCCATTTCTCTTCCAATTAATAATCCACTTTGTATACCCATCTATCACGTATTTACTGTCAGTTCTTAATTTAAAGTTCTCTTTTAATTTAAAGGTTTTTAATTTCTCAAGAGTTTTTATAGCCGCAGTCAGTTCCATTCTATTATTGGTAGTATTTTGCTCGGAACCGCCTATTTCTAATTCGCTATTATCGTCAAAAATTATTAAACCACCCCAACCACCAGGACCTGGATTACCACTGCAGGCGCCGTCAGTTGCAGCTTCAATTGCAATACTATCACTATTCATAATTTTTGAAGCCGATATTAAGGTTATCGGCTTTAAAAAATTTACTCTTATTTAAGTGTAACTTTACCGCCAGCTTCTTCAATCTCTTTCTTCAAAGATTCAGCGTCTGCTTTAGCAATTCCTTCTTTTACTGTTTTTGGTGCTGATTCAACAAGTGCTTTTGCATCACCAAGACCGAGACCAGTTGCATTTCTTACAACCTTAAGGACTTTGATTTTTGCTGCTGCATCAAAGCTTTCGAGAATTACATCAAATTCAGTCTTTTCTTCAGCAGCGCCACCATCTCCGTCACCGCCAGTGGCTCCTGGAGCAGCCATTACTACACCTGCAGAAGCTGCAGCAGATACACCAAAAGCCTCTTCAATTTGCTTTACAAGCTCAGATGCTTCTAAAAGTGATAGAGATTTTAATGATTCAAGAATTTCTTCAGTTTTTGCGGACATTTTCTTAAAAGTTAATTAGGGTTTGAATTTAAGATTCTGATTTTTCAGAATGTTGTTTAAGTGATCTAGCAAGTCCAGAAGGTACTTCATTAATAGAGATTGCAATTTTTGTAGCTACGCCATTTAGAGCGCCAGCAATTTTTGCCATCAATACTTCTTTAGATGGAAGACTTGCAATTTCTTTTATTTCAGAATCGCTAAGAAGTCTGCCTTCAAATAAAGCTCCTTTGGTTTCGGATTTTTTGGTGTCTTTTTGAAAAGATTGGATCGCTTTTACAGCACCACCAACATCTTCTTTAATTAAGACAAAAGCATTTGTTCCATTCAGTAAAGATTCAAGATCGTTCCAATTACTATCTCCATCAATAGCTTTACGCATTAATGAATTTTTAGTAATCTTGCAGATGCCGTTAGTTGTTTGCAATCTAGATCGCAAATCTGACATCTCTTTGATAGTTAAACCTTTATAGTCAAGAACTACAGCCATTTCCGAGTCGTTTAATAGAGATTTAATCTCCGTAACAATTTGTTGCTTATTCTCTAGTGTTCGGCCCATTTTTGTTTTTGGATCGTAATTTTAGGGAGAGCAGGAAATGCGGCAAAGTTCTTTTTAAAAGAGGCCGCTTTTATTAGATCCAAAAAGAAATAATTAAGACGAGTCCTCGGTAGGAATTAAAAATTTAGAATAACTAAATAAACCTACTTTCTTTGGCCGTATTATTGCATTTAACATTATACTACAAAGAGTTAACCTTCAGGTTGGTAATCTTGTACAGCATTTATGTCTAATTGAACTGAAGGCCCCATTGTTGAAGTTATATAAAAAGTTTTCCAATACTTTCCCTTAGCTCCACTTGGTTTATTTTTATCAATTGATTCTTGTAAGGTTTTTAAGTTTTCAAATAGAGCCTCTTTTGTGAAACTTGCTTTTCCAAAGCGAACATGAACTATACCCGCCTTATCTGCTCTAAATTCGAGCTTACCTGCTTTAAATTCTTTTATTGCATTTGCAATATCATTAGTTACTGTCCCAGCTTTAGGATTAGGCATTAAACCTCTAGGTCCTAAAACTCTTCCTAATTTTGCAACTTTTGGCATCATATCTGGAGTTGCAATAAGTAGATCGAACTCCATATTTCCTTTATTGATGCTTTCCACAAGATCTTCTTCTCCAAATAAATCTGCACCAGCAGCCTTTGCTTTCGATACATTCTCACCGCTTGAAATTACTGCAATCTTAATGCTTTGGCCAGTACCATGTGGTAATGCAACAGTGGTCCTTAATTGTTGATCAGTATATTTTGGATCAATACCTAAACGTATATGTGCTTCAATAGTTTCATCAAATTTTGCATTAGCATTTTCCTTGATAATACTAAGAGCTTCAAGTGGTGCGTAAATGCGATCTTCTATCTTTGTTGATAGAGCCGCCATTCTTTTGGATAGTTTTTTCATAATAATATTGGGTGCAAACGGTTATTAACTAACCTCCCCTAAATAATGAGCAATTTTGTCTTGAACTCAATCTGTAATAGAGACGCCCATATTACGAGCAGTACCCTCAATCACTTTCATTGCTGATTCAACACTAGAACAGTTTAGATCAGGAAGCTTAGTTTTGGCTATTTCTTCTAATTGAGCTTTACTTATATTCCCAACAGAGCCTTTTGCGGATTCACCTGATCCTTTCTCTATACCAGCTGCTTTTGTTATTAAGACGGAAGCGGGAGGTGTTTTTGTGATAAAAGTAAAGCTTCTATCTTCAAAAACAGAAATCTCAACTGGAATTACAAAACCTGCTTTATCTTGTGTCCTTGCATTATATTCTTTACAAAATGCCATGATATTGACACCATGTTGTCCTAAAGCTGGCCCTACAGGAGGAGCAGGATTTGCTTTGCCTGCTTGTAGAGCAAGCTTGATAACTGCAACAATTTTTTTTGCCATTAGATTAGAAAATTTAAGCTGAAGTAGAAAATCATGATTTTACTCGATAAACAAGAACAATTAGAAATTAATTTTGTTTATTGATTTGGGAGAATTCTAATTCTACAGGAGTCTCGCGCCCAAATATTGAAAGTAATGCTTTTAATTTATTTCTTTCCCCTGAAACTTCTATAACTTCTCCCTGGAAATCTTTGAAAGGACCGCTAGTTACTATGATTCTATCTTTTTCTTCAATATCTAACTTGATTACAGCTTTTTTCTCTGATGCGCGCTTAAAGATTCTATTAACTTCTTGTCTGGATAATGGTCGAGGTTTGATATGACCTCGCTTTCTTCCACTGCCTCTACCGTCTTCAGCACCGACAAAGTTAATTACATTTGGAGTACTTTTTACAGCCATCATTGTATCTTCATCCAAAATCATTCTTACGAGGACATAACCTGGGAAAACTTTTTCCTCAGTAGTTTGTCTGCTTCCATCTTTTTTTAATTTAATTCCAGGAGTTTGGGGAATTTCAATTTCAATGATTCGATTATTAACACCTAAAGTTACTGATCTCTGCTCAAGAGTCGCTTTTACTTTTTTTTCACAACTTGATGCAACTTGAACTGCATACCATCTTGCGATGCTTGTATTTGCTTTTGAAGAAGGAAGGCTTGTGGTTAATTCATTACTCATTTTTTTCTGGAAGCTTAATTAAGATCTTTATTAATGGATATAAAAGGATAATTCAGCCAAAAATTTGCGAGGCTGCCCATCCATAGAATCTGCTGACAGAAGCAATTGCTGCTGCAGAAAAGGATACCATAATTATAACTGCTACTGATTCGCTAAAAAGTTGTTGTTTGTTAGGCCAAACTACAAGTTTAAGCTCATCGTAGGTAGATCTAAAAAAATTATTCTTTTTTTTAGGCTCTTCAATTTCAGGAGAATCCTTTTTTAGAGGTTCTTTATTAGTAGTAGGACTTGCCACAAAATGTTTTTTGAAATTAAGCTTTATGCTTTAATTTTTATTTTAGCTTATTGATTTACTCCTGAGCTAGGTTTGAAAACTATCTCATTTTTTTTAGCTGGATTAAGTTTAATTGTGATATTTTTTTTGTTTTTAAAATTATCCTCTAAAAGTTTTGCAGCCAAGGGGTTTTCTATTTGTCTTCTAAGTTCCCTGCTAAGTGGCCTTGCACCATATTCAGGTTCGTAAGAATCGTTTGCAATTTTGTTAATAACTTTTTTGTCTATAGAGATATTTATTTTCTGTTCAAGTAGCAGGGTTTTTAAATCTTCTGTTTGTAAAATAATTATTTTTTGAAGTTCGTCAATAGATAATGGATCAAACTTTACTACTTCGTCAATTCTATTTAAAAATTCCGGTCTAAAAATTGAAGACAATGTATTATTAATAGACTCATCCAAAGTTTGTTGATCGTTTTCTAACTTTTCCTCACTTTTAGAAATCTTTTGTGAATACTCCAGTATAGATTTACCAGCTAGGTTACTTGTCATAATGATTACTGTATTTTTGAAGTCTACAGTCCTTCCTTGAGAGTCCGTTAATCTACCTTCATCTAAAACTTGTAATAGGATATTAAAAACTTCTGTATGTGCTTTTTCTATCTCATCAAGCAGTATTACTGAATAGGGTTTGCGTCTTACGGCTTCAGTTAATTGGCCTCCCTCTTCATAACCAACATAACCTGGAGGAGCTCCCAAAAGTCTTGCTACTGCATTTTTCTCCATATACTCACTCATGTCTAATCTTACAAGTGCGTCTTGTTCATCAAATAATGCAGTAGCAAGAGATTTTGCTAATTCTGTTTTACCAACACCTGTAGGGCCCATAAATAAAAAAGACCCAATAGGTCTTTTAGGGCTTTTCATACCAACTCGAGCTCTTCTAATTGCAGCAGAAACAGCTTCTATAGCTTTTTCTTGTCCAATAACTTTTTCACTTAGTTCTGTTTCTAGATTGACTAATTTCTTACGTTCATTTGAAACTACTTTAGAAATTGGAATACCTGTGATTTTTGAAATGACATCAGCAATATCATCAGGTTCAACTTGATATTTAAAAGGGAAATTTCTATTTTTCTTTATTTTATTAAAGTTCTCTTCAAGTTTTTGTATGTCATTCTCTATTTCACTTAATTCTTCTTCAAGCTTTTCTAAATAATCTAGATCATTTTCAATTTCGCAATTTGATTTATCTTTAATTTGTTTGGTTAGCTTATCTTCTTTTTTCATTAAAGTAGATAATTCCTCCATTTCTTCACGTAAATTGTTCCAATTTTCCAAAAGAACGTTCAATTTTGCCTCTGATTGTTGTCTATTATTCAATAGTTTTTCTTGAGCTTCGATATTTTCTCGTTGCAAATTATTCAATTTTTCATCAATAGTATTAAGTTTGTTTTTTTGTTGGAGAATGATTTGAGGCATATTATTAAAATCGATTTTCAACTGTGCTGCTGCTTCATCAATTAAATCTATTGCACTATCAGGGAGACATTTATCGCTGATGTATCTATCGGCCAATTTTGCAGAATAGTTTACAGCCTCTTCAGAAATTTTTATGCCATGATGTGATTCATATTTCTTTTTGATCCCTTGTAATATTTTTGCGCTTAATTCTACTGAAGGTTCATTTACAGCTATCTTTTGAAAACAATTATTTAATGCCTGATCTTTTTCAATAGTTTCACGAAATTTCTCAGGTGTTGTTGTACCGATACATCTAAGTTCTCCTTCAGCTAGTAAAGGTTTTAAGATATTACTGATGTCAGTAGAAGATCTATCCGAACTTAATATTGAGTGAATTTCATCAATAAATAGAATCATTCCTTGGTTTGGATTATTTAGTTCCTGCATTATTAAGCTTAGTCTTTCTTCTAGTTGACCTCTAAACTTGGTCCCAGAAACTAATGCACCTAAGTCAAGCGAAATAATTTTTAAGTCTTTTAGGGAATTAGGAACTTTTTTATCTACAATTAATTGAGCAAGTAATTTTGCAATTGAGGTTTTACCAACTCCAGGATTGCCTATAAGTATAGGGTTATTTTTGTTTCTTCTGCAGAGTACTCTCATTAAATTATTGATCTCGTTTTCTCTTCCTAAAACAGGATCCAGTAATCCTTTTTTAGCTGATTCTGTTAAATCTTTTCCATAAATTGAAAGAGCATTTTCATCTTTTCCAACTTGTTTTTTGGTTTCAATTTGAAGTTCACTTTTCGGTAATGGAACAATAGCTTTTTTAAATTTTTCTTCTTTTACAAAAGTCTCGTTAGTCTCGTTGTTTGATTCAAAATTAGGTTGATTATTTATTTCAATTACATTCCCATAATTAAAAGAATCTTTTGATTCATTAATATTGGGGTAAAACTTTAATTCTTCCTCTAATTTTTCCATTGAAAGGTTTCCTTCTTCAAAAACATAATTTCCAATTCTTAAATCTCTTCCAAGAGCAATTAGTAAATGAGGAATTTCTATTAATCTCGATCCCCATTGAGTTTTAATCTGATTCGCATTATCTAATAAAATTTCTAAATCTTCTCCGATAGTAAAAATATCTGACTCATTTGTTGGTGTCTCTTCTAAAAAATCTTCTGTTATGTCTAAAACTATATCTTGGTCGATTGATAATTTTTCAATGAAGGCAAAGAATTCACTTGATGAGAACAATGTATGAATTATGTGTTCAATATTAAATTCGCTATGATCCCATTTTTTTGCGGTTTCTTCCCCTAATAAAAGAAGATTCCAACTAATATCGCTAAATAGTTCAGGACTGGATGTAAGTGTTTCTCTCATAAACTATAAAAACTATAGTTGATTATTAATTAGTATTCTAAATAGGATCTGCATTAATAATCATCCAATAATTTTCAAATTGTAAGATGAATTTGAAAATTATATAGATGAGAGGATTTGCGGGGACTTTAGAATAAAAAAAACGTTAAATATTATCTAAGCTTAGATAAAATTAAAAATTATAGTTGGTTAACAAATATATTTCAGATATTAGCCAAATAGTTCAGCTATTAATAGGATTTAAATAGTAATAATTAAATTGTGAAAGAAACTATTGATTTTCTTATTGATACTGTTGAAGCAAGGCAAGTCCTTGATTCAAGAGGTAATCCCACTGTAGAGGCAGAAGTATTTTTGGAATGTGGTGCAAGTGGTAGAGCAATTGTTCCCAGCGGAGCTAGCACTGGTGCTCATGAGGCACATGAATTAAGAGATGGTGGTTCGAAATATATGGGGAAAGGCGTTTTGAATGCTGTTAATAAAATTCATGAAACAATATCGCCGGCTTTATGTGGTTTGTCATCTTTAGATCAAACTGCAGTAGATAAATTAATGATTGAAATTGATGGAACTCCTAACAAGTCTAACCTTGGAGCAAATTCAATCCTTGCAGTAAGTCTTGCAACTGCTAGAGCATCAGCAAATGCTTTAGACATTCCCCTATATAGATATCTTGGAGATCCATTATCCAATCTTCTTCCAGTTCCATTGATGAATGTAATAAATGGTGGTGCTCATGCACCAAATAGTCTTGATTTTCAGGAATTTATGCTTGTTCCACATGGAGTTAATAATTTCAGTGAATCATTAAGAATGGGTACTGAAATTTTTCACTCATTAAAATCATTACTTGATCAAAAAGGTCTATCTACTGCTGTAGGTGATGAGGGTGGATTTGCCCCGAATTTGTCATCAAGCGAAGAAGCAGGGGACTTATTATTAGAAGCAATTCAAAAAGCCGGATTTAAGCCTGGTGAGCAGGTATCTTTAGCTTTAGATGTTGCAAGTACTGAATTTTATAGCGATGGAATTTATAAATATGAAGGTAAAAGTTTAAATAGTTCTGAAATGATTTCATATCTTTCAAGATTAGTTTCTAATTATCCCATAGTTTCAATAGAGGACGGTTTAGCTGAGGATGATTGGGAGGGTTGGTCAGAATTAAATAGAGAATTAGGGAATAAAGTTCAGCTTGTGGGTGATGATTTATTCGTTACTAATACAGAAAGATTACGGAAAGGGATTATAGAAAAATCTGCCAATTCAATCCTAATAAAGGTAAATCAAATTGGAACATTAACTGAAACTTTGGAAGCTATTGAGTTAGCTAAAATGTCTGGTTTCACAAGTGTTATAAGTCATAGAAGTGGTGAGACTGAAGATACAACAATTGCAGATTTATCTGTCGCCACAAGATCGGGTCAGATCAAGACTGGCTCTTTGAGCAGAAGCGAAAGGATTGCAAAATATAATAGGCTTTTAAAAATTGAGGAGGAATTAGGAAATCAAGCAAGATTCGCTGGAGCTCTAGGTTTAGGTACCAAAAATATATAGTTTTTTTAGCGCTTAAGTTTTTCTAAACGTGAGCCTTTTCTCATACTTAGTTGGCACTTTACCCAATCAATACTTATTGGTAGTGCAAAAAAAAGTGGCAACAATGCAAAATTATTTTGTTTTTTGGTTACAAGTAAAGCAGATGCAATTGATAAGCTTCCTATGAGAATTGAATGGCCTAAAGTTTTTTGAGCCGTAAACATTTTTTTGAATTGCCTATCAGACTCTCCCATTCTTATTTGCAATTGTAAATCGCCCTGTTCTAATCTTTCTAAACTTTCATCTATTCTTTTGGGAATTCCAACAGCTTTCGATCCTAATTCACCTACTTGCCTTCCAAATTGGTTAATTAAATCGTTGGGACTTTGATTATTTGAAGTCATAAGTTCTATTAAATAAGGCTTGGTAACTGATACAAGGTTAAACCCTGGATCAAGCATTCTACCAACTCCTTCAAAAGTTGATAAAGCTCTCATCACAAAGATTAAATCTACTGGCAGTTGAAATGGCGTTTCATAAACCAGTTCGTATAAATCTCCAGATAATTTTTCAATAATATAAGGACTAAATGGCGGAGTTAAGGCTTCTTTAAGCATCAACCTGACTAATCTTCTGACTGGTCCTACATCAATATCTTTTGAAATTAGCCCAGCTTGTTGTAATTGACTAACAAGTGATGAGGCGTCTCTAAGAGCAGCAGCCTTAACCATCCCCCCTAATCTTGTTTGAAGATTATTTGAAATGTTCCCCATCATTCCAAAATCATAAAAAATCAATTTACCTTCACTTGAAACTGCTAGATTCCCTGGATGAGGATCTGCATGAAAAAACCCGTAATTTACTAATTGTTTTAAGTAGCTGATTGCACCTATCTCTGCAATTTTAGATAAATCAATTTCTTGTGATTTTAATTTTTCTAAATCGCTTATTTTTGTCCCTTCTACATAACTTAAACAAAGCACTTTTTCACTGCTCAAATCCCAAATTACTTCAGGAACTTTAACATTTTCATCATCAAGAAATTGCTGCCTAAATCTTGCTGCATATTGAGCTTCGCAATTAAAATCAAGTTCTTTCATCAGAACTTTCCTACACTCTTTAGCAATCTCAACCCAGTTTCTACCTCGACTCCAATTCTTATTTTTCTGCAATAATCCTGCTATTTGCTGCATTATGCCCAAATCGATAATAAACAATTCTTTTAAATTGGGTCTTTGAACTTTAAAAACTACTTTCTTACCATCTTTTAAAGTCGCCCTATGAACCTGAGCTAGTGATGCTGATCCAACCGGATCAGATATTATTTGATCTATTTCATTAAACTTAGATCCTAGTTCATTTCTTATAGTCTCTTCAACTTGCGTAAATGAAAAATTAGGAACTTGATCCTGCAATTTAGACAATTCCTGTATCCAGGTATTGGGAATTAAATCAGGTCTCGCTGATAATAATTGTCCAATTTTAATAAATGCTGAACCAAGCTTTATTAATTGATTAGTAAAACCCCTAGCTCTCTTAATTTGGACCCTACTTTTTTCATCCTTCTTAGCTTGGAAAATTGTAAATCTAATATTATCTATCCACAAATTTATTAAAAGTGAAATCAGAGTTATCCAAATAAGAAAGGCCCTCTTCAATTTTTTTAAACGATAATGAAGAATGTGAAAACTCATTTCATTTGATTATTTGTGGTTTTATTAAAGAGATCAATTTGTTTATTGATATCTTCAATTTCATTTAAAGCTTTTTTTATTTTGGAATCTTGATAAGTATTTACAGACTCATTTTCTTGAATATTTTCGGCTTTTTCCATTCTTGAGGCTTCTTCAATTATGGATTCTTTCAAACTATCAAATTCTTTTTTGAGAATTTCTGGAGCATCCTGAGCAATATTTGTTGCTTCTTCAATTTTGTCAACCAATATCTCGTTTAATTTTTCGGTTACTTTCTTAATGGCAGCTTTTAAAAGGTAATCAGAGTTGGTCATGAAAAATATAATGTTTCTACAGCAATTAATTTCACATATTAACTAATAATAGATCAATTCAGAACATTTCACGTACCTGATCATTTTGATAATTAATTTTTTATGTTTTTCCTATGTAAGTTTGTTTCTATATTATGCTTTTTTCTCTTTTTTCTTTTAACTTATATCTATATAGAGGTTTAGTTTAGGTATTTACATTAAAATATCTTCTAACCAAGAACTCATCTAATTAACTACTAAAAAGGAGTTTTTAAAAATTGGAAATCATTGAGTCAGACGTAGTTATTATCGGAGGAGGCCCGGCCGGATGTACTTGCGCACTTTATACATCTCGCTCAAACTTAAAGACAGTTATTTTAGATAAAAATCCATCTGTTGGTGCCTTAGCAATAACTCATCAAATCGCTAATTATCCAGGTGTTCCGGTTGATATAAGTGGGGAGAAATTACTTACTCTAATGAGAGAACAGGCTGTGCAATACGGCACAGACTATAGAAGAGCACAAGTGTTTGGAATAGACGCTAGTGGAGAATGGAAAACGGTTTATACGCCAGAAGGCACTTTCAAAGCTAAAGCACTTGTACTTGCAAGTGGAGCTATGGGTAGGCCTGCCTCATTTAAAGGCGAAGCCGATTTTCTTGGTAAAGGAGTAAGTTATTGTGCTACATGTGATGGGGCTTTTTATAAGAATAGAGAAGTTGCTGTTGTTGGAGTGAACAAGGAGGCAATTGAAGAGGCAACTGTTCTAACTAAATTTGCATCAACTGTGCATTGGATTACATCAAGTGATCCTAAATCAGATAATGAAGAAGCTAAGGAATTGATGGATAATTCAAATATAAAACATTGGAGTAGAACAAGATTATTGGAAATTTTGGGCGATGATATGGGTGTGAATGGGGTTGTTGTAAAAAATAAACAAGAAGAAAATCCTATAAATTTAAATTTAGATGGAGTGTTTGTCTATATGAGTGGTTCAAAGCCGATTACTGATTTTTTAGGGGACCAAATTGCTTTAAAAGATGACGGAGGGGTTATTGTTGATGACTTTATGTCTACAAACTCTGATGGAGTATGGGCTATTGGAGATATAAGAAATACACCATTTAAACAAGCCGTAGTTGCAGCTTCTGATGGATGTATTGCTGCAATGTCAATTGATAGATACTTAAATAGTCGAAAAAATATAAGAGTAGATTGGATTCATTCTTAAAAATAAATATTGCTTCTTTAATTTAAAGGGGTGTTGCCTCAGAAATATAAGCAACTCCTCCGTAGTAGCTTAAATCGTCCCTGATGTTATCTCTCATTTTATCTATTAATTCTTGCTCACAAAAAACAATTACATGAGCATTTGCTCCTAATCCTGTAAATTCCATATCTTCAGTAACAACTCTTTCAGGCCCTCTGCCTGTGGCGTGTTTCATAACTGTATATCCAGGAACATTAGCTTTTTCTAATGTTTTAATGATTGCATCTAGTTCTCTTTCACTAAATATCAAGTCTAATCTTTTCATTTTTATAGAGGGGGTAATGGGATAATGGTATTTACTAAACTCATGTATATGGGAATGCCAAGAACTATATTGAATGGGAAAGTTAGACCTAGTGTAGTTGAAATATAATAACTAGATCTAGCTTCTGGTACCGTCATCCTCATCGCTGCAGGAACTGCTAAATAAGAGGCGCTAGCACATAAAACCACAAATAAAAGTGCGTTGCCAGGTCCTAATGATAAAAATCTTGCAACGAAAACACCAATAAATGCGTTAAACAAAGGCATAAAAATGGCAAAGCCAATCAAGAACGAACCCGCATTCTTCAGTCTCGGTAATCTTTGAGCAGCGACTATTCCCATATCTAACAAGAAGAAGCATTCTGCTCCATAGAATAATTGTCCAGTAAAAGGCTCCATTTTTGCAATCCCTGAGGGATTACTGGAAGCAGTAAGAAATCCTACAATTAAGCTTGAGAGCAATAAATAAACTGATCCATTCAAAAGTGATTCGTGTAATATTGCGCTTAGATGCATTTTTCTTGATTTTGGCCTATTTTGGGGGGCTGCAAATTTCACAAGTAATAATCCAACAATTATTGCAGGAGACTCCATTAAAGCTAAGGCTCCAACCATAAACCCATCAAAAGCTATTTTTTGACTTTCCAAAAAACTTTCTGCGGAAATAAATGTAACAGCACTAATTGAACCGTATGCTGCTGCTATTGCAGCGGAATTAAAGACATCAAACTTAAATCTTAAAATTAAAAATCCAATCAGCGGAATTACTAGTGACATAAGAATTGCAGCACTTAAAGTAGGCAATACTTGATCTGTAAAACCACTTTTCTGTATCTCTATACCTCCTTTAAAACCAATTGCTAGTAGCAGGTATAAGGAGAAGAGTTTAGGTAATGGAGCTGGTATTTCTAAATCAGATTTAAAGAGTACTGATATTGCTCCAATCAAAAAGAAAAGAACTGGCGGGGCTAATACATTTTGCAGAATTGGATTTATTTCCATAAATTATTAGGCTATTTCATTTAGAGCGGTTTCTAAAGCTTCTTTTCTTGTTTCAATAATGCCTTCAACACCAAACTTAGCTAATCTATCTTTTACTTTTTCATTTGCCCCAGCAACAAATGCTTTTCTGGAATTATTTTTTGCTTCCTGCATCATGTCCTCTATTGCGAGAGTCGCCGTCACTCCAAGTCTTGGTACGTCAGTGATATCTAGTATTAAAACCTTGTAGTTTCTTACCAGCATCATTCTCTCAGATATACCTTTAGCTGCTCCAAAACTAAGTGGTCCTTTAAGTCTAAATAACATCACTTCTCCTGAGCATCTATCTAGTAGTGCTTTTTCATCAGCAGGTAATGCATTTTTGGCTTGATCATCATTTGATAAAGGATTATCCTCGTCCATACCTTCTAGTTGAGTTTCGGTTATTGAATCAATAGTGAGCATATTTGCTATGAATACACCTACTAAAACTGCCCAAATTAAATCCCAAAAAACAGTCATTAGAAGTACTCCATACATTACAACTGAAGTTTTTAAAGATAATTTGTGAGCCCTCCTCAAGAATCCCCAATCAATAATATCTAGACCAACTTTTATAAGAATTCCTGCAAGCAACGCAGTTGGTATTTGCTCAGCTAAAGGTCCTGCGCCAACTAAAACTATCAACAATACAACCGAGTGAACCATTCCAGAAATGGGAGTTGATCCTCCAGATTTAACATTTATAACTGTTCTCATCGTTGCTCCTGCTCCAGGTAAACCTGAAAACAGACCTGCAACAGCATTTCCTATTCCTTGACCAATAAGTTCTCTATCAGAATTATGTTTTGTTTGAGAGATATTGTCTGCTACTAGAGATGTCAGTAATGAGTCAATTGCACCAAGTACTGCTAGGACTAAGCCTGCTTTGAAAATAATTGGGAAATATTGATTAAAACTAGGGAAATTTAAAGATGGAACTCCCCTTGGGATTTCTCCGATTCTATCAATAGCTCCATCTCCAAAAATTAATATTGATATTGGGGTAACTATCAATAGGGCCAAGAGAGGAGAAGGAACCCACTGACTTATTTTTCTTGGAGTAAGAAATACTATACCTAGTGTCATTATTGCTACTCCAATAGCAGCACCATTGGGCTGGAAATTTGAATATACAGTAGTTAAAGATTCGACTACTCCACCTCGAGTGCTAATTCCAAGTAATGGTCCAATCTGAAGTGCAATGATTATTACTCCAATACCAGACATAAATCCTGAAACAACAGAATATGGAACTAAAGTAATGTATTTACCTAATTTTAAAATGCCGAATAATATTTGCAGTAAGCCGCCAATGACTACCGCTGCCATAACTAAAGGTAAAATTTGTCCTGCAGAAAGATCTCTTGGAACCCCTACTGCTGCTAAGCCTGCTACTACCCCTGCGACAGTTACACTCATGGGACCGGTAGGTCCACTAACTTGAGCAGGTGTTCCGCCGAATAATGCTGCTAAAAAACCAACTACTACTGCTCCATATAGTCCATAAATTGCTCCGCCGGGTCCTAACGCAGCATTACCAAAAGCAAGAGCGAGAGGCAAAGCCACCACTGCGGCTGTAATCCCTCCTAGAATATCTCCTCTTACATTGTTTAGATGAAATCCATTAATTATTTTCAAAGATACTCTCCTTAAAATAAATACTTAACTAGAAGATATTATCTCTTAATGACGTAAATTTGTGAAAAATGATGAATGTGCAAAATACTTTTGTAACTTTTTGCTTGTATTAAATAAATTTTAGTTAATTTTCCTGAACAAAATTAGTCTCTGATTGATTTATGTGCGAGGCAAGCGATTAATCTATTAGATAAATATTTTTCAATTTAAATAATATTCAAATGAATTCGATTATTCGTCCTAGAAGGTTAAGAAGAACTGAGGCAATTAGAGAAATGGTTAGGGAAAACCATCTAACGGCATCGGACTTTATTTATCCATTATTTATTCATGAAAAAGATTTTAAAGAGGAAATTTCTGCAATGCCAGGAACCTATAGATGGGATATTAATGGCTTAATAAAGGAGGTTACTAGGGCATGGGAATTGGGAATAAGGTGTGTGGTTCTTTTCCCGAAAATTAACGATAGCTTAAAGACTGAAGATGGTGCAGAATGTTTCAATGAAGACGGTTTAATACCTAAAGCTATACGAATATTAAAAAAAGAGATTCCAGAAATGGCAATAATGACAGATGTTGCGTTAGACCCATACTCTTGTGATGGTCATGATGGATTAGTTGATGAAACTGGAAAAATATTGAACGACGAAACAATCGAAATTTTAAAAAAACAAGCTTTAACACAAGCAAGAGCTGGAGCAGATTTTATTGGTCCTAGTGACATGATGGATGGGAGAGTTGGAGCAATCAGAGCTTCTCTTGATACCCAAGGATTTTGTGATGTAGGTATTATTAGTTATACAGCAAAATATTCATCTGCTTATTATGGTCCATTTAGAACTGCTTTAGATTCGGCTCCTAGAGAAAATAGTAAGAAAATAATTCCAGACAATAAGACTACATATCAAATGGACCCAGCTAATTCAAAAGAGGCTTTAATTGAATCAGCATTGGATCAGTATGAAGGAGCTGATATTTTGATGGTAAAACCAGGAATTTCATACTTGGATATAGTTTATAGATTAAGCACTTTTTCAAATAAACCTATAGCTGCGTACAACGTTAGTGGGGAGTATTCCATGGTAAAGTCTGCTGCTATGAAGAACTGGATTAACGAAAAAGATATTGTTTTAGAGACATTGCTTAGTTTTAAGAGAGCAGGAGCAAAATTAATACTCACCTATCATGCTTGTGATGCATCTCAATGGTTGCAGGATTCTTAAAAACTCATTATTAACAAGAATTTGGTTTATTCTTAGATAAGTAATAAATTAACTGCTTTGTTTTGAAGTTTTCACAAGGAGTAAATAGGATTGGTCACATTGCACTTAGAGTAGAGAATCTCGAAAGGGCGAAATCTTTTTATATTAAGCTGGGTATGAATTTGGTTTGGGATGATAAAGATTGGTCTTATTTAGAGGCTGGTAAAGGGAAAGATGGACTTGCATTGTTAGGCCCTAGCTACAAAGCTGCGGGACCTCACTTTGCTTTTCATTTTGTAAATAAAAAAGAAGTGGAAAATATTCAAAATGATTTAAAAAATTCTGGTGTAAAAGTTGGTCCTTTACATGAGCATAGAGATGGAACAGCATCTTTTTATTTGAAGGATACTGAAGGCAACTGGCTTGAGATGCTTTATGTTCCTCCTGAAGGGATTCAATCGAATGTTTGATTCTTTTTTTGTATGCAAGAGAAAAGTTATTCTAAAAAATCATATTCAGAAAACACCTTAGAAGAAGAATCTATAAACCTTTTAGAGTGGGATTCATTAAAAACGCATTTATCTTCATTCGCCTCAACGGAAATGGGTAAACGATCAATTTTAAGTTTTGTTGTTCCTTCAGAATACGAGTCATCTAAAAGACTTTTGAATGAAACTGTTGAAATAAATGAGCTAGAAAATAATTTAGATAAATCAATTAGTTTTTCTGGTGTTTTTGATATTAGTAAAAATATTTTAATTTGTTCCAAGGGAGGTGTGATTTCATCTTCTGAATTGTTGGAAATAGGGAAAACAATCGCTGCAGCAAGAAATTTAAAAAAAATCTTATTAGATTTTGAACAAAGGCCTTATATTTCATCATTTACAAAAAATTTAATTGACCATCAGAATATCGAAACGATTTTTAAAAAAGGCATTGAATCTAATGGAAGGATTTCAGACAATGCTAGTAATGAACTATCTATTCTTAGAAAAGAATTATTAACTAAGAAACTTGAAAGAAAAATATTAGTTGAGAAATTTATTCAAAAGAATTTAGCTTATTTGCAAGATACTACTATTGGAGATCGATATGGCAGGCCTGTTTTAGCAGTGAAAGTTAATTATGTAGATAAATTTAAAGGCATAATTCATGACTCTTCATCTTCAGGAAATACAGTATATTTTGAGCCTGATAGTATAGTAACTAAAGGTAATAAGATTGCTTCTTTGGAGGCTAGAATCACCGCAGAAGAATTTAAATTACTTAAGAAATGGTCCCAAGTTGTTAGTGATAATTCAGAAAATCTTATTGAAATGTCATCCATTTTATTGAGATTAGAAAATGCTCTTACTCGTGCAAGATATTCGAAGTGGATTGGAGGTAGAACTCCTACGTTTGAGAAAAATCCTATTATTTCTTTAATTGGTTTTTCTCATCCGTTATTGGTTTGGGAACACAAGAAAAAAGGAGCTACTCCCCCAGTGGCTATCGATTTTAATATAAATAGAAATATTAAGGTTGTAGCTATTACAGGGCCAAATACTGGAGGTAAAACGGCAGCTTTAAAAGGATTAGGTTTGTCTTTACTTATGGCTAGAGCAGGATTATTGATACCCTCAACTCATAATCCTATTATCCCTTTTTGTCCAAATATATATGTGGATATAGGAGATAATCAATCATTAGAAGAAAATTTATCTACCTTCAGTGGGCATATATCCCGCATAAAAGAGATATTAGATTCACTTGATAATAAGAAAGGATTATCAGTTGTTTTATTAGATGAGATTGGATCAGGTACAGATCCTCTTGAAGGAAGTGCTCTTGCGATGGCTTTATTAAAAGAATTTGCAAATAAATCTGATATCACTTTAGCAACTACACATTATGGAGATATTAAGGCTCTAAAATATAATGACTCAAGATTTGAAAACGTATCAGTTGCCTTTGATGAGGATTCTTTGAAGCCAAAATATATACTCAACTGGGGTATTCCTGGGAGAAGTAATGCCTTGTCAATTTCAAAGAGAATTGGTCTCGATGAAGGCATACTCAATGAAGCTGCAAATTATCTAAAGCCAAATGAAGTTAATAATATTAACAGTATTATCAAAGGACTTGAGGAAGAGAGGATTAAACAACAAAATTCTGCAGAAGCCGCTGCAGAACTCATTGCAAGGACTGAAATATTACATGATGAACTGAAGAGAAATTATGAATATCAAAAAATAAATGCTCAAAAAATCCAGGAAATTGAAAGGTCTAAATTATCAAAACATATTGTATCCGCTAAAAAAGAGGTAATAGATTTGATTAAAAAATTAAGAGATAAAAATGTTAATGGAGAGGATACGAGAATTATTGGAAAAAGATTAAAGGAAATTGAGACGGAACATCTAACCCAAAAAAAATTTGAAAAGTCAATATCATGGGATCCTCAGGTAGGCGATTTTGTAAAAATTAAAAGTCTTAATAGTACGGGACAAATTGTAGATTTAGATAAAAAAGGTGGTTTTTACGAAGTTAAATGTGGTTCATTCAGAAGCACATTATCTGTAAATGACTTTGAAGGTATTAATGGAGAAAAGCCTCATTTCAAAATGTCAAAAATTGAGATCAAGTCTACAAGAGAAGATTTTTCTTTTTCTAAAATTAGAACGAGTAAAAATACAATCGACGTAAGAGGACTAAGAGTTCATGAAGCTGAAATAATTATTGAGGAGAAAATTAGAAAATTTCATGGACCGCTATGGATTGTTCATGGAATTGGCACAGGGAAATTAAAAAAAGGACTAAGAAATTGGTTATCAGGTTTAAATTATGTTGATAAGATTGAAGATGCAGCTAACAACGAGGGTGGACCTGGTTGCAGTATTGCGTGGATAAAATAAAATTTAAAATACCAAGAAAACAATTTAATAAGCGTATTAAGTGCAATTTATTGATCAAGCAAACATTATTCTTAAAGCTGGAAAAGGTGGAAATGGAATAGTTTCATTTAGAAGAGAAAAGTTCGTTCCTGCTGGAGGACCTTCGGGGGGAAATGGTGGCAGAGGGGGTTCAGTTATTTTAATGGCTGATAATAATCTTCAAACATTATTAGATTTCAAATTCAAACGTGAAATAATTGCTGAAGATGGATGCAAAGGAGGTCCTAATAAGAGATCAGGTGCTTCAGGTGAGGATAGAATCCTTAAAGTTCCCTGCGGTACAGAAATAAGGGATATTAAAACCGGCATTATTTTAGGAGACTTAATTAAAGATAAACAAAGTTTAACTATTGCCATTGGAGGAAGAGGTGGACATGGTAATGCTTACTATTTAAGTAATCAAAATAGAGCCCCAGAATCATTCACTGAAGGAAAAGATGGTGAGATATGGGAGGTTCAATTAGAACTAAAACTTCTTGCAGAGGTTGGGATTATAGGTCTTCCAAATGCTGGGAAAAGTACCTTGATTTCTGTTGTGTCATCTGCCCGTCCAAAAATCGCAAATTATCCTTTCACAACTCTAATACCTAACTTAGGTGTAGTAAGAAAAATTGATGGGAATGGTTGCCTTTTTGCGGATATTCCTGGATTAATATCAGGGGCAGCTGATGGAGTAGGTTTAGGCCACGATTTTTTAAGGCACATCCAAAGAACGAAGATACTTGTTCACTTAATTGATGCAATTGCAGAAAATCCTTTACATGATTTTGAGATAATTGAGCAGGAATTAAAAAAATATGGAAAAGGTCTTTTAGATAAAGAGAGGATAATAGTACTGAATAAAATGGAGCTGGTAGATGATGATTATTTGAAAATAATTACAAAAAAGTTGGAAGATTTATCAAAAAAGAAAGTTTTAGTTATTTCTTCATCTTTAAAAAAAGGTTTATCCTCACTGCTTTCTGAAGTATGGAAAAGGATCTAACTTAAATTAAAAATTTTTTTGCAAAAAAAGCACTTGATTTAATAATGAAAATTAGTCATAAATAAGATACTTCTTCAAACACAATATGAATTTCTATACTTGCTTTGATAAACAGGGAAAAATAATAGCTAGATGTCAAACCATTCAAGATATTGAGGTTTTGAAGAAAATGGGAAGACCAATAGTAGAAATCAAGGAAATGAAAAATGAGGAGTCAGTTGTATGTTCCCTTACAGGAAGTCCATCCGACTTTAATAGGGATTACTAAAGAATTTAATAAATAAAAAAAGGGCTTTAGAGCCCTTTTTTATTGTACATTATTTGTTTAACAAGAGAAAACTTAATCATCATAAACAAGACATTCTGGTTCATCCGGGTTGGCATCGCAGAATAGTTCTAAAGCATTAGGGTCATGTTTATCATCTGGGTGATGATCCTTATATTCTTCGAGTTCTTTTAGTTCTTCAGTTAAATGTCTGACCTTTGGAAGATTGCCCTCTGCTTTTGCAGATTCGATTTCCGATTGATCTTTTTGAATGTGTTCGTCAATGGATTTCATTTTAAGGTTTTCGTACTTGAGTAGACATACATAACATAGTTAATTTCTAATGAAATTGCATTATCTATGAACTAAATAAGTGTTCATTACAACATCATTGTTTTTCGGAAATTCAGTTATGTATTTTTTTAAGACTCTAATCTCATTATTTCCTCTAGCGATGGTAATACTGGGATTACTTGATTTGGGTTTAAAGGGAATAAAGCTGTGTAGTAATCTTTTTTCCATTCATTGCCATAACAAGTCTTACTAACATTAGATAATTTAAAGAATTTTAATCTCCATTGAATAATCTTTTCAAAACTTGATAGTTCTTGTTCAGTACATTTGAAAAGTTTGCTATATATCAATTCCCATCTTATAAGCGTTGGGAAAAGGTAAATATCTGCATAGGTTAACTCCTCTCCAAATATCCAGTCCCCTTTATTTTTCTCTAGTAAATTTTCAACTTCATTTATAGCTGCGAAAAGATTTTTACTTGCTTTTTCGTAAGCTGACTGGTTTCTGGCGAAACCACATTTATATACTCCATCATTAATGCTGTTATTAATTAAATCTAAAAATTTTTGATTACAGTCTTTAATAGTTAATATTTGAATTTTTGATTGAATTTTTATTGAATTGAGTAGTCTTATAATTTGTGAACTTTCATTAGACACAATTTTTACTTCATCTTTTACAAAACTAATTAAAAGAGGTAATGTCGCTCTAAAAATAATCTTTTTATTTGCTTTTTTGTAGAGGTCTGAAAGTCTCATACATCCCTTAAACTTTCTATTAAAAATCCATTCGCCATGCTCAAGATCTGCTTTTAAAAAAATAACTTTAACTTTTTTAGATAAATGTTTTATTTCCTGGACGAGTAAAGTTCTTTGACACCATGGACAAGAATTCCCTACTAATAAATAAATTTGTCCATTCAAATTATTAATATCGTATTCACTATCAATTGTTATACCTTTAGGCCTTTTATAGTTACCATATAAATCTGATGGTGCGAAGCCATTCATAAGTTGAGTCCAAAACCAAAACCAGAATTTTTTGGAGGCCTTAATCAGGTATTTATTTTGCATAAAATTTTATTTTTAAAGAAAAAATGACTGTTCAAAGAATACTTATCGTTTCAGGCACTCATGGGAATGAAATTAATCCTGTTTGGGCGGTTAAACAATTTAATAGAGAGGAAAATAATTTAAATCATGGTATTGAGTATGAGTACATCATAGGTAATCCTGTTGCCTATGAAAAAGGGTGCAGATATATAGATGTGGATTTAAATAGATCTTTTAAAGAAAGTGAGAATTTTGATCAACATAAGAATAGCTTTTATGAAACTAACAGAGCCAATTTTTTAGTAGATCAATTTGGAATTGAAGGCTCTAAACCCTGCCAAATTGCAATCGATTTGCATACTACTACTGCAAATATGGGAACTAGCATTGTTTTGTATGGGAGGAGATTCAAAGATTTTTGTTTAGCCGCATTACTGCAGAACAAATTTGGATTGCCTATTTATTTGCACGAAAAAGATAAAGCTCAAACAGGTTTTCTTGTAGAAGCTTGGCCATGTGGTCTAGTTATTGAAATAGGAGCTGTGGCACAAAATTTTTATGATTCAAAAATCATAGATAGATTCTATATAATTATTAGCTCCCTAAGGGAAGAGATAGATAAATTAAAAAACAACCTTATAGAACTTCCAAAGGAATTAGTTGTTTACGTTCATCAAGGGAGTATAGATTATCCAAGAAATGAAAAAGGAGATATTGATGGCCTTATTCATCCTGAGAGAATAAACCAAGATTGGAAAATGATTAAAAAAGGAGATCCATTATTCCTGGATAGCCAAGGAATAATTCACAAGTATGACGGAGACCAATTGATTTGGCCTGTTTTTATTGGAGAAGTAGCTTATAAGGAAAAAAAAATTGCAATGAGCTACACAAAAAAAGAAGTGATACGTTCCAATAAACTATGGGTTCAAGAGTTTGAAAGTCTTTAAATTAAGAAACTGGAACAATAAATCGTTGAAAAGTGATAAGGATTTTTTATTGTATAGATAAGTTTATTTAATATTTGATACTTTTATTTTTTTTTCTAATTTTTAATCCTTAAAAACCTAAATTCTCTCACTCCAATAAATAACAGCTCCAAAAGCCTCTAATTGCAGTCTTCTATGCTTAGCTTCTCTTAAGGAAACTACCTCTCTAGATCTATTCCCGTTAAGAAGCCATTCGATTATTACCAAGTTCAATCCTCAATAACAAAGCAAATCTTAAGACATGGAAGTTCTTTTCTCCTGTTTTCCAAAAAATAAGTTTACTTAAAGAGAAAATATTTACACATTTTTAGCGATTTTGGTCTAAAATCTTCGAAGCGGTATATTATTTCCGTTTTTATTTACACGTCTCACTTTAGAGACATACTTTACGAACTCATGACAACTATTCAGCAGCAGCGTTCTTCGCTGTTAAAAGGTTGGCCACAGTTTTGTGAGTGGGTAACATCAACTAACAATAGAATTTATGTTGGTTGGTTCGGCGTCTTAATGATTCCATGCCTTCTTACAGCAGCGGCTTGCTTCATCGTTGCATTCATCGCAGCACCACCAGTAGACATCGACGGAATTAGAGAGCCAGTTGCTGGTTCATTCCTTTATGGAAACAACATCATCTCAGGTGCAGTTGTTCCTTCATCTAACGCTATTGGTCTACACTTCTACCCAATTTGGGAAGCAGCTACTGTAGATGAGTGGTTATACAACGGTGGTCCTTACCAGCTTGTAATTTTCCACTTCCTAATTGGTATTTCAGCATACATGGGAAGACAGTGGGAGCTTTCATACCGTTTAGGTATGCGTCCTTGGATCTGTGTTGCATATTCTGCACCAGTTTCAGCAGCTTTCGCAGTATTCCTTGTTTATCCATTCGGTCAAGGTTCATTCTCTGACGGAATGCCTCTTGGTATCTCTGGAACATTCAACTTCATGTTTGTTTTCCAAGCAGAGCACAACATTCTTATGCACCCATTCCATATGGCTGGTGTTGCTGGTATGTTCGGAGGATCTTTATTCTCAGCTATGCATGGTTCACTTGTTACTTCATCTCTAATCAGAGAAACAACTGAGACAGAGTCTCAGAACTATGGTTACAAGTTCGGACAAGAAGAAGAAACATATAACATCGTTGCAGCTCATGGCTACTTCGGTCGTTTGATCTTCCAATATGCAAGTTTCAACAACAGCAGAAGTCTTCACTTCTTCCTAGCTGTATTCCCAGTTGTTTGTGTATGGTTAACTTCAATGGGAATCTGCACAATGGCATTTAACCTTAACGGTTTCAACTTCAACCAGTCAGTTGTTGATGCAAACGGTAAGATTGTTCCTACATGGGGTGACGTTCTTAACAGAGCAAACCTAGGTATGGAAGTAATGCACGAGCGTAACGCTCACAACTTCCCACTTGATCTAGCAGCAGCTGAGTCTACAACAGTAGCTCTTTCAGCTCCAGCTATCGGTTAAGCTTAAAGTTCTTAAACACACAAGCCCCCTTTTTTGGGGGCTTTTTTTTGTTTAATTTTCAATTGGTTTCATATAATGTTTATATATAGATAAAACATTTGATATTTCTATGAGTAGTAGTTTTGGAAAAATTTTTCGTGTTAGTACTTTTGGAGAATCACATGGTGGTGCAGTAGGAGTTATCCTTGATGGATGTCCACCTAAGCTAAAAATAGATATAAATTTGATACAAAATGAATTAGATAGGCGCAGACCTGGCCAAAGTGACATTACAACACCCAGAAATGAAGAAGATAAAATTGAAATATTAAGTGGGATAAAGGAAGGGTTAACACTTGGAACTCCAATAGCAATGTTGGTAAGAAATAAGGATCAAAGACCAGGAGATTATAATAATTTGGAGCAGGTATTTAGACCTTCTCATGCAGATGGTACATATCATCTCAAATATGGAATTCAGGCAAGTTCTGGCGGTGGAAGAGCCTCTGCTAGAGAAACAATTGGGAGAGTAGCTGCTGGTGCTGTAGCAAAACAATTATTAAAAACCTTCTGTAACACTGAAATACTATCTTGGGTAAAGCGTATACATGATATTGATTCTGATATAAATAAAGAAGAGATTTCTCTCAAAAAAATAGATTCTAATATTGTTAGATGTCCTGATGAAAAGGTATCAACAGAAATGATCGAGAGAATTAAGGAATTAAAGCGTCAAGGAGACTCTTGCGGCGGTGTTATTGAATGTCTAGTAAAAAATGTTCCATCTGGTCTTGGAATGCCTGTTTTTGATAAATTAGAAGCTGATTTAGCAAAGGCTTTGATGTCTTTGCCTGCCACGAAAGGCTTTGAAATAGGTTCAGGTTTCTCTGGAACTTATTTAAAAGGAAGCGAACATAATGATGCCTTCATCAAGTCTGATGATATTAGTAAGTTAAGAACAACATCAAACAATTCAGGAGGTATACAGGGCGGAATAAGTAATGGTGAAAATATCGAGATGAAGATAGCTTTTAAACCTACAGCAACCATCGGAAAAGAACAGAAAACAGTAAATGCTGAAGGTAAAGAAGTACTTATGAAAGCAAAAGGGAGACACGATCCATGCGTTCTTCCAAGAGCAGTTCCCATGGTTGATGCTATGGTAGCTTTAGTACTTGCTGATCATTTGCTTCTAAATCATGCTCAATGTGACTTAATAAATAAGTAGTAGTTTTGTTGAATAAATTATATTTATCTTTAACTTAATTATTTTTGAGCCATTCATATATTTTTGGATCAAATTTTTTATTTTTGATAGCTTTATCTCCAATTACAACTGCTTTATAACCTAAAGATTTATAAGTTTTTACATCATTGATTGATAGTCCTCCAGCGGCAATGAAATTAATATTTTTGAAATTGGGTATATCTATCAAACTATCTTTACTTTTTATTGGGTAAATTTTGATAATGTTGCAATTTAAATCTATCGCTTCCTTAAGATCTTTTAAATTATTAATTCCTGGAATTAATAAATAATTTTTTGACTGCGCATAATTTAAAAGATCCTTATCCCAAAATTTCATCATCGAAAAATTTAATCCAATTTTTAAAGAATCTTTTATTGATTTCTTATTAACTATGGAGGCAGAGCCTAAATTAATTCTTGGATATTTAATTTTGATATCGGATACAAAATCGAACCAATTTTCGTTGTTAGACCAACTTATTTCAATATTCTTTAATCCTAATTTTACTAAGTTTTCTAATTCTTCAAAAAATGAATTTCTTATAGAGGTATTTGAGTAAATATTATCTTCAGGTTTTATAAGTAAAAAAAAAGATTCTTTCTTTAGAAACTCTGAAAAAGAATCCTCTTTATTATTCATTAAAAATCTAAGTTTTTAATTAGATATAATTCGCCACTTTTACTTCTGAGCGGTTAAGCAAATCTTGAATATCTTCAGTATCAATAGTTTCTCTTTCGATAAGCATTTGAGCCATTTCATCGAGAACAGTTCTATTATCTGTCAAAACTTTTGTAGCTCTTTTGTAAGCTATATCAACCAGCTCTGACACCTCTATGTCTATAGTCGCAGCAGTATCTTCTGAGAAGTCTCTTGAGGAGCTCATATCTCTTCCAAGAAACATTCCACCTTGAGATTGACCTAAAGCAACTGGACCAATCTTATCACTCATGCCAAATTTAGTGATCATTTGTCTTGCTACATTAGCAACTTGCTGTAAATCATTTGAAGCTCCAGTTGTAACCTCTTCTTCTCCATAGACTATTTCTTCAGCAACTCTTCCACCTAGCGCTACAGCCATTTGATTTTGAAGATAAGAACGAGAGTAAAGACCTGATTCCATTCTTTCTTCACTTGGAGTAAAGAAGGTTAGACCTCCAGCTTGACCTCTAGGAATAATTGAAACTTTTGCTACTGGATCATAATCAGGCATTAATGCTCCCACAAGTGCATGCCCAGCCTCATGGTAAGCAACTAATTCTTTTTTCTTGTCACTGATTACTCTATCTTTTTTTTCTGGTCCAGCCATAACTCTTTCAATAGCATCCCCGACTTCATCATTACTTACTTTATCAAGATCTTTTCTGGCTGCTAGTATTGCTGCTTCATTTAGTAGATTAGCTAAATCGGCGCCTGTGAATCCTGGAGTTCTTCTAGCAACTTTATCTAAATCAACGTCTTTTGAAAGTGTTTTATCTTTTGCATGAACATTTAATATTTGCAATCTTCCAGCGTAATCTGGTCTATCAACTGTTACCTGTCTATCGAATCTTCCAGGACGCATTAAAGCTGAATCTAGGACATCAGGTCTGTTAGTGGCAGCTACTATTATTATTCCTGAATTTCCTTCGAAACCGTCCATTTCTGTTAGGAGTTGATTTAATGTTTGTTCTCTTTCATCATTACCTCCCCCCATACCAGCACCTCTTTGTCTTCCAACAGCATCTATTTCATCAATGAAAACAATACAAGGAGCATTCTTTTTAGCTTGTTCAAAAAGATCTCTAACTCTGCTAGCACCAACTCCAACAAACATTTCAACAAATTCTGAACCTGATATTGAGAAAAAGGGGACACCTGCTTCTCCAGCTACTGCTTTAGCAAGCAATGTTTTCCCTGTACCAGGAGGTCCCACAAGAAGGACACCTTTCGGAATTTTTGCTCCGACTGCAGTAAATCTATCTGGACTTTTAAGAAAATCTACAACTTCAGTTAGTTCTAGTTTTGCACCTTCAACACCAGCAACATCTGAAAATGTTACTTGTGTAGATGGTTCCATTTGGAGTCTGGCTTTGCTTTTACCAAAACTCATAGCCGGGTTACCACCTCCAGCATTCCCACCTTGAGATCTTCTGAAAAGAAAAAATAGGCCTCCAATTAAAAGTACTGGAAAAATTAAGCTACTTATAGCTTGTTGCCACGGATTAGCTAATTTTGTGGGAGTTACAGCTATGTCTACATTATTTTCAGTTAGGATTTTTAATAAATCTTTGTCTGGGGCTAAATTGACCTCAGATCTGCTTCCATCATTTTCAACTACTTGAGCTGTGGCATTGTCAGGAGATATTAGAACTCTACTGATTTCTTTATCTTGAACTGCCTCTATGAAGTCACTATACCTTAAGGTTTTTGTAGCATTTTCATTACTAGGTTTATCAAATACAGAAGTACCAATGAAAATTACAGTAATTACAGCTAGAACATAAAGTCCTACGTTTCTCCAACGTTTGTTCACAATAAATAATCTTTAATAAAACTATAATACTAATAATAAAACATTATTAAGAGCGTCTTAGAACATCTACTACACTTTTGAATGCAAACCATTCAGGAATTGGTTCGCCTTTCCTCAATTTCTTTCTAAATTCAGTACCACTAAGTTTCATAATTTCATAATTAAATTCTTTAGCTTCTTCTGCTGTAATATATCCTTTTTCCTTGGTATAAACTAAATTTTTTGAAGGAATGGTCTGCATCATTAATTCTTCTGCGCATTGATTCGCAAAATTCTGGGCTTCATATGGACCATAAAAATCTTTACCCGTTGATGATGACTTACATCCAGCCATATCTCTACCGATAATAAAATGGGTGCAGCCATAATTTCTCCTTATTATCATATGTTGAAGAGCTTCTCTTGGCCCTGCCATATGCATTGAATAAGGTAAAAAAGCCCATTTTATCCTTTCATCAGATATCTCCTCTTCCAATTCTTTATAGGTCAAATATCTAACTTTTCCAGGGATATCATCTTGTTGCGTTGGCCCACAAGTAGGATGTACTAAAACAACTGAATTAGGAGAGACATTATCTGAGAGTAAGGCATTAGTAAATAATTCATAATGTGCTCTATGAATGGGATTTCTGCATTGAAATGCTACTACATCATGATTTGATGGCAGAGTAGATCTTACTTCTGCAGGGGTTTTGCAGGGAAATTCCCTAATTGGCAATTCGAAACCATAAACTCTTCCTCCTATATAAAATCTTCCCCTCTCATTAAAAATCATCTTAACAGCAGGATGATCTAAAGAATTAGTGCCATAACAAAGTTTAGCTTCTAATGATTTGTCAGGCTCCCATATAGAATTGACTTCTAAAACTGCTATTTTTTGGTTTTTGTAGGTAAGCAAGATTGTTTCACCGGCTTTTACTTCTTTATTATTTGAATCAAATACAATCGGTAAGCCATAAAGCAACCCACTTGTATCTCTATTGTTTTTAATAACCGATTTGTAGTTATTCTCATCCATAAAACCTTCCAAGGGAGAAAAAGCACCAACCATCAGTAGTTCTACATCACATGCATTTCTCTCGCTACATTCAAACTCATATGTAACCTTAGAGATAAGATCATTTTTTAGGTCATTATCTTTGACAATTAAATTTTTTAGTTCCCCCCCATAAGGCGGTATTAGTCCATTAGGGTCTGTTTTTGTTTTTTGTTGTAATTCCATTTTTTTTAATTTGTAAAGAAAAATTTTGAAAAAAAAAAGAGGGTTTGAACCCCCTTTTTATCTATAACTAAAATTTATGCTTTTCTTCCGTAAAGCTCTCCGATTATTTTTACATCAAGTGGATCTTTTGAGCCCATGTCAGTATCGGATGGTTGGATAGCTTCAAAAGTACCTGCAAATTCGTCTGTATCAGAATCTACATTATTAATCGAAAGAGTTATAACTCCAGTACCGTTTACATCAACTTTAATATTCTCTTTGGCAAGTTCTTCATCATCGCCACCTAATGCAACTAGACCTTGGGCATATTCAACACCTGTATTTTTAGCTCTTGCTTTAGGATCTAAAAAATCACCAGTTCTGTAGTTAGGCGTAAAAGTTGAACCACTAACCTCAGTACCTGGCTCAATAGATGAAGGTAAATCAGCTGTAAGATCTTTTGCTGAGAATGCAAATGGCACCTCTAAGCCACCAGGAGTTAAAACAGTAATAAGTTGAAAATCAATACCACCTTTTTCGGTAAAAGTTCCTGAGTCTATATCTCCATAAACTTCTGTGACTGTGGTGTTATTTCTAGGACTAATAATTTTTGTAGAAACAAATTCTGCAGCTTTTCTTTTCGTCCCTGGCACTTTTACATAAACTTCTGTTGGATGCATGCATATTCCTTTAAGGCTATCTCCATTCCCTAGGGATATTGATCCGACAAGAGATGAGTCTAGTGTTGGACAATCATTAGCTTTTCCTGTGTTAACAACATCTGTAAATTGTGCGTTTCCTCTTTCAGAAAAAGCGAATGTTTTAACAGGTACGAAAGCAAAAGTTATACAAATTGAAATAACAAAAGCTAAGAAAGAACGAATTCTCATAATTAAAGTTGCAGTAAAGTTCTGTGACGGTTGATTAAAGGTCATCTACATAGTTCAGTACGGATATTACAAGGCAAAGGACCATAAAAGATAGGACTTTTAAATCCTCGAAACAACCCGTAGCTTTTTAGATTTTAAAAAACTGGAATTATTTTAAGCTATCACACTATTTTTAATGATTAAGATTACAAAAAAATACAAACTATAAATTTATTTTTATTTTTTTTCATAAATAATTTGAGTAATTATTTTATTTGCTAAATCAATTTTTGATGTTTTTTTGATATGGTGTTCCAGATTTTCCTTATTGAATAGCCAACCTTCATTTTTTGCTAAGGAGCCAAATCCTTGGCCTTCAAGATCAATTGGATTTGCGAATAGATAATCACAGCCTTTTTGAATAATCTTTTCTTTAATTGTTAGTCTTGCTTCTTCAATAGATCCCGTAAAGGCACAAAAACCAACAAAAACTTGATTATCTTTTTTTAATGCACTAATTGTTTTTAAAATATCTGGGACTAACTCAAAATTTTTAATCAAATGATCATTAATTTTATTTTTCGGAATTTTAGTTGAATTATCAGAAGGTATCTTAAAATCAGAAACTGCTGCATTCATGAAAAAATAATCACAATTTGAAATTTCATTTTTAAGTACCCTTATCAAATCATCACTAGTTTCAATTTCATATCTTTTAATTCCATCGGTAAGATCTTTATCGATCTTAAGAGGCCCATGGACATATTTTACTTTTGCCCCTCTAAACTTTGCTACTTGAGAAAGAAGTAAGCCCATAGCTCCAGAACTTTTGTTAGTTATATGTCTTGCTGCGTCAATTTTTTCTGAGGTACACCCTCCTGTTATTAAAATTTCTTTGTTAATTAAATCTTTACGATAAGTATTTTCATTTTGTGAAGTTATAAATTCAAGAGCTAATTGAATTAGATCATTTGGAGGTATCTTACCGATGCCAATAGCATCACATGCTAAGAGACCTTCACTAGGATTTAAAGTCAAAACATTTTCGTAATTCTGTAAATTTTCATAATTTTTTTGGACAGCTTTATTTAGCCACATTTGTGTATTCATTGCTGGTGCAACAATAATTGGCTTAAGATTTGCTATGAGAATGCTTGGGATCAATCCCTCTGCATTGCCAGTTACCCATTTTGATAATGTTGTCGCTGTTAAAGGCGCAATGATTAAAATATCTGCCCAATTGCTTAGTTCTATATGAAGAGGTTTTGATTGATTATTTAACCATTGATCATTATCTAATATGCAAGGGTTTCTACTTAAGATTGAAATAGAAAGCGGCTTTATTAATTTTTCTGCATTCTTAGATAAAACGCACCTTATTTCATAATTTTCTTTTGCTAATTGGCTTACTAATAATGGAATTCTTACAGCTGCGATACTCCCTGTTATTAACAAAAGAACCTTTATTTTTGAATCATTACTATTAGTTTTCATCGAAAGGTTCCTGATCAAGGAGATGGATATAATTGGTCGTTAATTCAGGTCTGTTGATTGCGAGGGCTCTCAGAAGGTGCCAGTCTTTTAAACCATCAAATGGTGTCTTATATGCATCTTCTTCAAGTCTTTTTGCTAACTCAAAGGTCATCTCTTCGTCAAAAGAATTTACTAGTTCCTCACTTATTTTATTTTCAGAAATAAATTCCATATTGAATAAAGCCAATATATTCTAATAATAAAGCCTCAAGTAATTTTTTAAAATTAAAGTGTTAACTACACATTTAATAAATATAAGAATTTTTTAAAGGTGTTATCTTTTAAAAAGTGTAGTAAAGTATTTTATCTTCATTTTCAGTTATAGATATGCAAACTCTCCTTATCAAAAATATTCTTTCTTAAAGTAAATTTGTTCAAGATTAAATCATGTCACAAACCAAGAGAGAGCAAGTCATTACTCACTTGCGATATTTAAGGCAAGAAATAAGAGAAATGCATTTAGGTTTAAATGAGGATGAACTCTTGCCTGAACCAGGGGAACTTAGAGGAATAATCGCTCAGTTAGAGGCTTTACTTGAATTAGTAGATGGAAAGACTACAATTCAATCAAACTCTGAAGCAGCTTAGTTGAAATTAAAATGGTTTTTAGACCTCAAAAGACAAATTTCCAACTAAAGATTATACAAAATATACAAACACTAAGTATTTGGGCTAATAATCCATGGCGAAAATATTCAATATCGTTAATCATTCTTTTATTTGGTTACTTTCTAGGAAGTTCTCTTGGTATGATAAGTGCCGTTGTTGAACTAATGGATCCGGTAGCTGCTTTTTTGTCGGTTATTTTTATTGAAATTTTGATAGTTTTAAGAAGAAATTTTCGATTTGAACGGAAAAAGAAATTTTTAGTTCTTTTATTAGATTCTTTAAGATTGGGATTATTTTATGGCTTTTTCACTGAAAGTCTTAAGTTGCTATAAATTTATTTTTTGTATTTCTTTAACAGATAAAGTAAAGCCATTCTTATCGGTATACCATTTGAAACTTGATTATTGATTAAGCAATTAGGATATTCATCTACTACTTTACTGCTAATTTCTATATCTCTATTAATAGGTCCAGGATGAAGAATTGGAATTTCTTTACTATTCATAGATAATTTTTCAGGAGTTAACCCATAATCTAAGCTGTATGAATCAATGCTGCTCAGTAAATTCTCTATCATTCTCTCTTTCTGGAGTCTTAAAACAATAATTGCATCAGCAATTTTTATTGATTCCTCTAATGATCTAGAAATTTTTATGGAACCTCTAGATTTAACAGGATCTTCTAATTGATTTGGCGCGGGGGTTTTTAAAAAATTGATAAATTCATCAGGTATTAATGTCTTTGGACCACATAAGATTATGTCTGCACCAAATGCACTTAAAGCCCAAAGATTTGATCTTGCAACCCTTGAATGATTAACGTCTCCAATTATTAAAATTTTTTTTGAATTTAAAACCTCTGGACGTAGTGATTTTTTGGAAAAGAATTTTATTAATGTGTAGATGTCAAGTAATCCCTGGCTAGGGTGACTATGTATTCCATCTCCTGCATTAAGAACCGAAGTCTTGGAATTTATTGAATCAAGTTTTTTAGCAATCTCAAATGTTATGTAACTTGATGAATGTCTTATAACTAATGTATCTGCTCCCATAGCAGAATAAGTTAAAGCTGTATCAATTATTGTTTCACCTTTTGTTAAAGAACTAGAGGATGGCGCAAAAGTTTGCACATCAGCAGAAAGTCTTTTTGCTGCAAGTTCAAAGCTATTTTTTGTTCTTGTGCTAGCTTCAAAAAACAAAGAAGTTACTAAAGTCCCCTGTAAAGCCGGTATCTTTTTTGTACCTGCATTTTTTAGTGCATCAAATCTATTAGCTAATTCAAATACTGACTCATAATCTTGAATTGAAAAATTAGCGAGTGTGTGGATATGTTTATGAGGCCAAATTTGCATTACGCTTTAAAAAGATAAATGATTATTTTAATTTAGGTGTTCTGTCACCTTTAAATCTTTTACTTACACTCTTACTATTTTTAAGATACCAACGCCATTTTATATTTTTTGCCTTTGAAATGCCAATTCTAGTAGTTTGAATAAGATCTTTTTCTTCTAGATTTGACTCTCTTTGAGAAATCCACAAAGAATTATTATTAAAAACTTCAAGTGAGTTAAATGATATGTCTACACCGAATGTCTTAGTAACGAGGCCAGGTCCAGAAGCTATTCTTTCATTCTTTTTCGAGATAAAAACAGCCCTTATTAATACACCACTTGCAAAATTTTCTTTATCAGTAACTATGTTTAAACAATGATGAATGCCGTAAGATTTGTAAATATAAAATGTTCCAGGTTTGCCAAATAATGGTTTATTTGATTTGGTTATTTTGCGGTAACCGTGACAGGCCTCTTCTTCCTGAGAATAAGCTTCAGTTTCAACAATAATTCCTTTAACTTTATCTTCATCATTTTTTTTTATGAGGCGACAGCCTATTAAATCAGGGGCAACAAGTTTAGAGTGCCGATAAAAAAAATTTTTTGGAAATAAGTGTTCTTCTATTTTTCAATATTTATCTATTACTATTTTTAGCTGAGAAAGATAATTGAGGCTATTAATTGATATTGATTTTCAAAAAGATGATTTTTTTTTAAAATTATTTGAAATTCAAAGGATATGTAAATAAGTTGTTCTTAATAAACTATTATTTAATAAGAAAGATATTAAAGGTATGACAAAAATAACTAAAGAGGAAGTAAAAAAAGTCGCTCATTTAGCGAGATTAGAACTTAACGAGAATGAAATTAATAATCATGCAGAACAATTAGAAAAAATATTGGATTACATAAAACAACTTGAAAAAATTGATACAGATGATATCCCCTGTACAACTAGAGCTATAGAGGTTGTAAATGTATTTAGAAAAGACGAAAACAAAAATTCTGATTGCAATGAAGAACTTCTAGAATTGGGTCCATCTAGAGAAGATAAATATTTTAAAGTACCAAAAATTATTAATGAATGAATAAGTTAGTTGCTTCCAATAAATGTTTTGTTGACTATCTTTAATAAAAATTTTTTTATTTTAAAGCCTGGATATAAATTTATGATTTTTCTTATTTTACCCCTCTTTTTGCTATGACTCCTTACACCAATTAATAAATCATAAATAAAGTTAAAGATATCTTCTTTACTTTCAAATATCCCAACCCTTTGTGGAGAACCTTTTTTATCCAATAATGGCTTAGTTTTTTCATAAGCTATTTTGTATTCAAACCAAGGAATCGAAGGCCAAAGATGATGAATGAGATGGTAATTTTGTCCCATTATTAATAAATTCATAAATTTGCTTGGATAAACTCGAGAATTTATCCATTTATTTCTTGATCTAAATGGTCTATGGGGTAAATAATCAAAAAATATTCCTAAAGTGACTCCTACCATTAATGCTGGGCCGAACCATAAATTATAAATTAAATTCATAAAGTCAAATTTCAAACCTGCCAAGATAATTGTTATAAATATGGATCTTTCAATTCCCCATTGCAGTAATTCATATCTTCGCCAGAGTTTTCTTTGAAAGAAAAACACCTCATGATAAAAAAATCTTGGAGCAATCAGCCAAATTGGACCAAAAGTACTGACAATATGATCTGGATCATTTTTAGGGTGATTTACGTGTATATGATGCTGTAAATGAACTCTCGTAAAAACTGGGAAGCTAAACCCCAATAGAATGGCTGATCCATGGCCCATCGCTTGATTTATCCAAGGAACTGGGTGAGCAGCTTTATGACAGGCATCATGGATAACAGTACCTTCAATATGTAAAGCTAAAAATGCAGTGGCTACGAGTAAAGGTAAAGGCCAAACACCTCTATACCATTGCCATATACTAAGAAAGGCAAGAAAATAACCGCCAAAAAACAAACCTAATGTTGGATTCCAAAAACTTGGCGGATCTACGTAATTTTTAATCTCTTTTTGCCAATTAAATGTTTTTGAAGAATTAGTATTTTTAGTTGTATTTATACTGGTTAAGTTTGAAATCGTTTCTTTTATTCTTTAAATAATATAACTAATTTTATAAGATGATTGCATGCTAAAACATAAAAAATTTCTTTTAAAAGATTTTTAATTTAATTTTAATGTGTTAAATTAATCATCTTAAGAAAAAAAAATTTTAAAATAAACCTCTTTCAATTATTATTTTATTTGAGCGGTCGTGGCGGAATTGGTAGACGCGCGAGTTTTAGGTACTCGTATCTTCGGGTGTGGGAGTTCAAGTCTCCCCGACCGCACTTAAGGAAATTCTGATAGATAGTTTGCTTACCTATTTCAACTCTTATAATTTAATTAAGTAATTAATTATATGAATAATTTGATATTTTATTTGGGAACTTTTTATATTTTAGTTGGGACCATTTTTTTAACTGTACCGATAATTTACCTTGAGCTTGGTAAACCAAAAGACTTAATAAAAGCTTTTTTAAATTTATTAATAGGTTTGATATTAATAATTAAAAATAAAACCTTGGATGAATCATTTTTTGTGATTTTCCTTTTTTTAACAGTATTAGTTATTTTTTATCTAGTAGAGCTTTTTTTATTTAGATGGTACCAATTAACAGATAACGAAAAGAAAAAATTAACTACCTTTTTGGCGTTTAAAAATAACTTTTTGAAAATATTAGAGTCTATTAATCTGGTATTTCGTGATTTCGCGCAACCTTCAAATTTTTTTAATTTTGGTAGCAATAATAAAAATACCACCCAAAAAAAGTGGGTAAGAAATGATAAAAATGATAATATAAAAGTCTGAAATCAAATAAATTGGTTATTTGAAAATCCCAAAAAAACTACAGGTCAATTAAGAAAGAATATAATGGATTAGATTTATTTAAATAATTCTTTTGATCACCAATATTTCTTATAACGTCATATGAAATCTCAAAATAGCAAAGAACAAAAATCAGACTTTTCTTACAAAGAAACTTTAAATTTACTAAAAACTGACTTCTCAATGCGTGCTAACTCAGTTGTAAGAGAACCCGAGATTCAGAATTTTTGGGCTAACAATGATATTGATTTCCAATTAGGTTCAAGCAATTCAGGCGAAATATTTACATTACATGATGGCCCTCCTTACGCAAATGGAGCGCTTCATATGGGTCATGCACTTAATAAAGTTTTGAAAGACATAATAAATAAGTACAAAACCTTAAGAGGATTTAGGGTTCATTTCGTACCTGGTTGGGACTGTCATGGATTACCTATTGAATTAAAAGTTCTGCAGAATTTAAAATCTGATGAAAGAAAGAATCTTGACAGCCTAAATTTAAGAAAAAAAGCAACAGATTATGCCCATATCCAAATTAATAATCAAAAGAGCGGTTTCAAAAGGTGGGGCGTATGGGGAGATTGGAATAACCCTTACTTAACTCTTAAGAAAAGTTATGAATCTGCTCAGATTGGAGTATTTGGGAAAATGTTTTTAAATGGTTATATATATCGAGGTCTTAAACCTGTTCATTGGAGTCCCAGTTCAAGGACTGCACTTGCAGAAGCAGAATTAGAATATCCAGATCAACATTTCTCAAAAAGTATTTATGTTTCCTTAAAAATTACTAAATTATCTGTAGAAATACTTTCGAAATTATGTCAAGAAAATTCCAATATCAAAAAGGATTTTTTTCTAAATAATTCTTTCATCACTATTTGGACCACTACACCATGGACTATACCTGCAAACGAAGCAGTTGCAGTAAATCCAAAAATAGAATATGTTTTTGCTTTTGATGAAGAGAAACGAATATATCTTTTTGCAAAAGAATTATCTTCTGAAATTAGTAATAAATTTAATAAAAATTTAGAGACTCTTTTAGAAATTAAAGGTGCTAGCTTAGAAAATATAGAGTATAAACATCCAACTAAGAACAAAAATTGCAATATTGTTATTGGGGGAGATTACATTACAACTGAATCTGGTACTGGAATTGTTCATACTGCTCCAGGTCATGGTGTTGATGATTTTAATGTTGGGCAAAAATATAATCTGCCTACTACATGTGTTGTTGATGAAAAAGGCAACTTAAATGAATTTTCGGGACAATTCAGAGGATCAAATGTTCTTAAAGACGCTAATGATTTAATTATTGAATATTTAAAGGAAAATAATTTGCTCTTATTGCAAGAAAATTATAAGCATAGATATCCCTATGATTGGAGAACCAAAAAACCAACTATTTTTCGAGCAACAGAACAATGGTTTGCATCTGTCAATGGCTTTAGATCGTCCGCATTAAAGGCAATTGAAGATGTTGAATGGATGCCAGCAACTGGAAAGAAAAGAATTTATTCTATGGTAGTAAGTAGAGGTGATTGGTGTATTTCTAGACAAAGGTCATGGGGGGTTCCAATTCCAGTTTTTTATAAAAAGAATGGTAATGAAATTCTTTTAAATAGCGAGACAATTAATCATATTCAAAAACTTTTTAGTGAACACGGAGCGAATATTTGGTGGGATTGGGATGTTAAGAATCTATTGCCAGAAAATTATGCAAAAGAATCTGATCTATGGGAAAAAGGAACAGATACAATGGACGTTTGGTTTGATTCAGGATCTAGCTGGGCCGCAGTGTGTGAACAAAGAAGTGAATTACAGTATCCAGCCGATCTTTATTTAGAGGGCTCAGATCAACATCGAGGTTGGTTTCAGTCTTCTCTGCTCACATCTGTTGCAGTTAACAATAAACCTCCATATAAAAAAGTATTAACTCATGGTTTTGCACTTGATGAAAATGGAAGAAAAATGAGCAAATCTTTAGGTAATGTTGTTGATCCAAATATAATAATTAATGGAGGTAATAATAAAAAAACTGAACCTGCTTATGGCGCTGATGTTTTAAGGCTATGGGTCAGCTCTGTAGATTATTCAGTAGACGTTCCAATTGGTTCAAATATACTCAAGCAGCTATCAGATGTTTATAGAAAAGTTCGCAATACTGCAAGATATCTTCTAGGAAATATTCATGATTATGACCCTAATATTAATAGTTTTGAAATTGATCAATTGCCATTATTAGATCAATGGATGTTGGGCAGATTAGTTGAAGTTACAGATCAAGTATCAAATGCTTATGAAAATTATGAATTTTCAAAATTTTTCCAAATCTTACAAAGTTTTTGCGTTGTAGATCTATCAAATTTTTATTTGGATATTGCAAAAGATAGGTTATATGTAAGTTCTAAATCACAATTTAGGAGAAGATCATGTCAGTTTGTAATGTCTAAAGTTGTTGAAAATTTATCTGTTCTTATCGCTCCAGTACTATGTCATATGGCTGAAGATATTTGGCAAAATATTCCATATTCAACTATAGAAAAATCAGTATTTCAAAGAGGATGGCCAATTTTTTCTCAGTCATGGAAAAATGAAAATCTTAATGAGAACATTTCAAATTTAAGGAATTTGAGAGTTGAAATTAATAAGGCTATTGAGGTTTGTAGAAACAAACAAATCATTGGAGCAGCTTTAGAAGCAGAAGTTAATTATTTACCTCAAGATAAATCTGTAAAAGATTCTTTGAATTGGCTTAAAAAATTTGGTAATGAAGATGTAGATTTATTTAGGGATTGGCTTATAGTTTCAAATTTTCAAGTAGTAACTAATCTGGCTGATAATTCTCTTTTTATTGACAATAATGAACTTGGGAAAATTCAAATTCTTAAAGCTCATGGTCAAAAATGCGATAGATGTTGGCATTATGAAAAAGAAACTTTTAATGGCATCCAAAATACAAAATTATGTAAAAGATGTTCAAATATTATTAATTTTGAATTTACCTAACTCCAGTTTTTTTTATTCATAAAGGAAACTTAGTTTTCATTTTTCTTATAAATTCTAAAGTTTGTTGATAAGAATTTAAATTTTAAAACTTTTTTAAAATCTATTTCAATTTAATGAGTGGTAGAGTTACTGACGCCTTTGAAAATAATTATTTCTAAATACTCTTTTTGATTTTCTTTTTAAATAAAACCTTCTACTTTAAGTTTCTTATTAAGAAATAAGAAACTTATTTTTTCAAGATTATTTAATAAATCAATTTCTGTCATCTTCGGAGAAGCAGGAGTTTCTTCCATTTTTAGGTAATTGAATTATTGACCATTGAATCAAGCCTATTGTGTATAGTAACAATGAAAATAATCCTAAAAATTTTGCTATCGGCTGAGTAAAGTTAGCCCCAAAGAAAAAATTAAATAAATTTTTAATAATAATATATAAATTTGAAGAAGGTTGAAGCCATATTTCACATGCAGCCGAATTTATAAAAGAAAAGCAGCTAATGTTTTGTAAACTTTGGACTAAGACATTAAGAGATATAAAAGTTAGCGACCATCTCCATACTTTTGTTGTTGTGGTAAGGGAATAAGAAAAATCATATTCTTTTAATTCTTCATTAATATCGTTCCAAAACCAAACTGAAATTGTAATTAACAATGTTGAAATATTTGTAATAAGTAAAGCATAATTAAAATTACCTATTAGTAGTAAAAGGCTTATAAAAAATAAAAGTGATATTTTCCAATAAATTGAAAGAAGTTTTTTAATAGGTTTATTTCTTTTTTTGATTGACCAAATTAATAATGTAACAGGAATGCCAATCAGGAAAATTATTGAAAGTTGAAAAGATATCCAAATAGAAAGTTGATTAAAAACGTTCAAAACTTTTTCTTTTTACATACATAATAATTAAACATCAAACTATTACTTTTTAACTTACTATTGTCATAGTTATGAATATTATAATCCTTTTATTATTACAAAGATCAGATTAATAATTGTATGAGACAGCATGTTAATCCGCTTAGTAGCAACTTCAATAAAGTTGAGATAATCCCTTCTTTAGGTGAAATGTTTAGCGATCCTAAATTGAATCTTCATTTGGATATAGGTTGTGGTGCTGGTGATTTTTTATTTGATTTAGCCTTAGTTAATACCAGTTGGAATTATTTAGCAATTGAAATACGTGAGAAATTAGTTAAAACTGCTAAATTTAAAGCGCGAGAAAGAGAAATCAAAAATTTATTTTTTTTATTTGGTAATGCTCATAATATTTTGAATGATAAGCAGAGCAAATTTTTTGTCGAAAATGTAAAAAGTATTTCTTTTAACTTTCCAGATCCTTGGTTTAAAAAAAGACATCATAAAAGGCGTGTAATTCAGCCAGAATTAATCAATATACTCTCAACTTTATTGGGAACAGGATCCCTAATTTTTATAAAAACTGATGTAAAGGAATTATTCGATTATATGAATTGCATTATATCAAGTAATTTAAATTTTAAAGTATTAGATAAAAAGGATTTTAATTATTACGAAAGTTTTAATCCAAATAAAATTAAAACTAATAGAGAAAATAATGTGATTGTTAACCAACTTGATATTTTTGAGAGGATTTATATAAAAATATGATTTTACTTAGTTCGTTATTTTATCTATTTCTAAAGAAAGTTTATTTGTTATTTCGCTTGATAAAGAATTAACTTTCATCTGATTTTTAGCCTCAACAAGAACTCGCATTAATGGTTCTGTACCGCTAGGTCTTATATAAATCCTAAAATCATCTGAGTTGTTTGCCTGGTATCTTTTTATAGTTTGATCAATTAAAGTTTTGGTTTTCGAATTTATTTTATTAATATTAAAGTCTAAATTTATATTTGTTAGTTTCTGCGGAAAAGGTTTGAAGCTGCTTTTAAACCAATCATTTAAAGTAATATTTTTCTTTTTACAGTATTTAGCAATTTGAATTGCAGTCAATATCCCATCTCCAGAAAAGTTATTTATTTTTGAAAGTATATGCCCTGACTGCTCACCACCTAAAACAGCTCTTTTTTTCTTAATTGCATCATGAACGTATTTATCTCCTACATCAGTTCTATATAAAACTCCACCAATTTTTTCCCAAGTCTTTTCAAAACCTAAATTTGCCATTTTAGTTGATATTAGTAAATTATTTGTAAGAATTTTTTGTTCCAAAAGTTCTCTACCCCAGAGAAAAAGAATATGATCTCCATCTAATACATTGCCTTTCGAATCTATTCCAATTACTCTATCGGCATCACCATCGAAACTAAATCCCATATCTGCAGGATTTTCCTCTAATGCTTTTTTTAATGGCTTGAGGTTAGTAGAACCACAATTCATATTAATTTTTAAGCCATTTTTTGAGTTATGAATAACTCTTACATCAGCTCCAAGTTTCTGAAAAATGTTTTTTGCGCAGGTTGTTGCTGATCCATAGCATGTGTCTAATATTATTTTCATTCCGCTTAAATTCTCTCCACCCATTGTTTGGATTAGGCTTTTCATATAAATATCCATAAGCTTTTTATTTGTTTCTAAGGAAATCTCTTTTGTGGGAAGTGATTGATTTTGATTTTGTTCTTCAACCAATTTTTGTATTTTATTTTCAAAATTTTTGGGAATTTTTTGACCATTATGATCAAAGATTTTTATGCCATTATATTCGGGTGGATTATGACTAGCAGATATCATTATCCCACTGCTCATTTTTTCTTGTTTTATTAAAAAAGGGATTGCCGGGGTAGGACATATTCCAAGATTTATAAATTTTTTTCCACTTGCATTGATGCCTTTTGTTATTGCTTGAAGCAGAATATCTCCACTAATCCTGGTATCTCTTCCAATTAATATTGGATTGTTATTTTCTAAATTCGAACCTAAAGCATATCCAACTTTATAGGCTAAAGAATAAGTTATCTCTTTATTAAATCTGCCTCTTATTCCATCAGTTCCAAAGATTGATTGCATAATTAGATTTCAGGAATAAAAGATATTTTGATCATTGTTTACTTCTTATTTTATCAGTTAATTAAAAGTTAACTGGTTTAAATTCTCTTTATCGATTTAACTTTCTTAAAATATCTTTAGTTAGTAAGATTTTTATAATGCAATCTGAGAGTAGTGAGCCATTATTAAATAAAAATTTAAAAACAATACTCGTTTTACTATTTGCTTTTGTTTTTATCTTTTTGGCGTTATTTAAAAATCTCTTTTTTCAATCAACTTACCTTCTGAAAAGTTTTGGCGAATTATCTGTTGATCCTGAAATAGCTTTTAAAAACAATAAGCCTACCTTTCTTGAATTTTATGCTGAATGGTGTGAAGTTTGCAAAGAAATGGCTCCAAAAATATCTAATTTAAAAGAGGAATACGGAAATGATATTAATTTTGTCTTTTTAAATGTTGATAACCAAAAATGGAATAATTACATAAGTAAATATGAAGTTAACGGTATTCCTCAAGTCAATCTTTTTGATGGAAATGGAAATTTGAAATCTACCTTTATTGGTAAACAAGAAGAAACAACAATAAGAAAATACATAGCTTTTTTAGATACAGATAATAAATTTAATGAAGAAATTCTTAATAGTGAATATTCAGCAATAAAAAAAAATAAAAATAATCAATTTACCCCACGTAGTCATGGATAATTTCTACCATTCTAGAGACTTCGATACAATTGGAAAACTTTGTTTGAATATAGACTTGCAATTATGGGCAATAGACTTGTGTTCTTCTTGAGTACCATGAGCTGATCTTAAATGAATGTAATGTATCCATGATCTACATGATCCAGACATATAGATTCTTGTTGGAGTTGCTAAAGGTAGAACAAATCTTGCACATTCTTTGGCAATTCCTTCGGCAAGTAAATCTTCATATAATTCTGAAGCAGCTTTAAAATGCGAAGATATTTTCTCATTGAATCTTTGTTTTAACTCATTGGGGAGGTCTGGAATGGAATTTTGTCTATTTTTAAAATCTTGTCTTCTCAAGTCTGGCAAAGGAATATTTCCTAATTGAGAACTATCTGCATATCGTTGTGAAAATTCCTGGAAAGTAAATGATCTATGTCTCAAGATTTGGGCTGCAATTCCTCTGTTAGTTTCTATTTTTAATGTCATAAATGACTGCTCAAATACACTCCAATGTTCATTTTTAATGCAATATCTTAATAGTTTTGAATAATCTTCATTTTCCTGATTCTTTGGATTACTAACTCTTGCGATGTAAGCCATTGTTTTTTCTGCATCAGGAGTTAGGGAAATTAGTTCAACTTTACTCATTTTATATTTTTGCTAGAGTTACTTGTTCTGGTTGATTTTGATATTTACCTTTTCTATCTTCGTATGTTGTAGAACAAGGATCACCTTCAAAAAAGAGGAGTTGACAGATACCCTCGTTAGCATAAATTCTGCAATCGGCTCCTGAACTATTACTGAACTCTAAAGTTAGGTGGCCTTCCCATCCTGCTTCGGCAGGGGTTGTATTAACTATAATCCCTAATCTTGCATATGTACTTTTACCTATACAAATAACAGTTATATTCTCTGGCACTTTCATCTTTTCTAAAGCTACTCCTAAACCATACGAGTGAGCAGGAAGGATAAAAAAATCTCCATCTTGATCATTGTGAAGAACAGTTTTTTCTAAATTTTTAGGATTAAATTTTTTGGGATTCATAACAGTACCAGGAATATGTCTGAAAATTAGAAATTCTTTTGATGAAAGCCTTAAATCGTAGCCATAAGAGGAACATCCGTAACTCAAAACTGGCTTTTGTTTATCTGGCTCAAGATGCCTCACCAAATTTGACTGGAAGGGGTTTATCATTCCCTCAGTCGCTTTTTGATTTATCCAAAGATCATTTTTAAGCATAGTGTTATGAGCGAAGTTCGGTAATTTGGTTGGCCATTAATAATAAATCTTTGGGAATATCTGTACCAGTAAGGATTACATCTCCTGGTATAAATCGGTTTTCAAGTGTTGAAATCAAATCATCTTTATCAATAATTTTCATCTCAATTGCAAGAAAAATTTCATCAAGTATGATTTGATCATTTTCACCAGAAAGTAATTCTTTTTTGCAAAAATTCCATAATTCATAAGTAGATTCATTAATAGATTCTTTTAACTTTTGATTATTTTCAATTTCTTCAGAATGATATTGATCAAAAGAATGTGATGATCTTACCCAAATTAAATTGTCGCAAAGCTTTACTTTATTAGCAACTCCTTGTTTGACACCTCCTCTCATAAACTGCACTAAAAGTACTTTTCTACCAAGAGCTGCATTTCTTAATGAATCTCTAATAATAGAAGAATAACTTCCTCTGTAGGAAGATTGATAAATGTGGATTTGTCCGTTTTGTCTAAATCTCTTTAAGTTTATTTTGTTAGCAGAATTTATGTTTACTACTTCAGGATTACTTTGGGGATAACTATTAGATGAACTAATTACCATTATTTTAAGTTCTTTTCTATATGCAGTATAATTTGAATTTATTTACGCTGCATTTAGTGTAATTTTACTTAAAATAAACTTTGAGAAAGATGAAATTAGCCGAGATAATTTCATAGAGAAAAAAATAAGAATTGAAAATTGTTACAGTTGATACAAGATATTTTATGGTGTCTTCTTAAGTTTTTTAATAGTCAAGATATTTATGCTACCTTCTTCTCGAGGATTCAACCGCTTTAATTCTCAACAATCCGGACAAAGTAAAATTAACTCTGTTGGAGAGCGTTTTCCTATCAATAGAACTTTAATGGAAGTCATTAGAGGTCTAGAGGGCGCAAGCACAGAAATGGTTGAGAGATCTAAAACAATATTTTTCCCTGGAGATCCTGCTGAGAGAGTTTATTTGATAAGGAGAGGAGCAGTGAGATTGTCGAGAGTTTATGAGTCAGGAGAAGAGATAACTGTTGCTCTATTAAGAGAAAATAGTCTCTTTGGTGTTTTATCTCTTCTAACAGGCCATAGATCTGATCGTTTTTATCATGCCATAGCATTTACAAGAGTTGAGATGATAACAGCACCTGCGAATTCTGTTTTAAGAGCCATAGAAGAAGATGCATCAGTAGGATTATTATTATTGCAGGGTCTTTCAAGTAGGATCTTACAAACAGAGACAATGATAGAAACTCTTACACATAGGGATATGTCTTCTCGTTTAGTAAGTTTTTTAATGGTTCTTTGTAGAGATTTTGGAGTTGCAAGTGAAAAAGGCATTACCATAGACTTGAGACTATCGCATCAAGCAATTGCTGAAGCTATTGGTTCAACAAGAGTAACGATCACAAGATTATTAGGCGATTTAAAGGATTCTGGGCTGCTTAATATTGAAAGAAAAAAGATTACAGTATTTGACCCAATAGCTCTTGCAAAAAGATTTAATTGATTCATCATTAATTATGATGTATTGAGTACCTGAAAAGTGTGTGGCCTGGATTTTAATTGTTTTTTTAATATTACTCGGTGGATTAATTGCGCCATTTGGGGATTTGCTTGGTACAAAGATTGGTAAAGCAAGATTTAGTATCTTAAAGTTAAGACCAAAGAAAACAGCGACAATTGTAACAGTAATAACTGGTGGTTTTATTAGTGCAATATCTATAGGATTATTGATTTTAGTTAGTGAAGAATTTAGGCAAAGACTTTTTGTTGATATTCCTTTTTTGCAAAAAACTTTGGATGAAAGTAAAAAGGCGCTTCTTCCTCTTCAGGAAGAAAGGAAGAGGCTTGAAGATAAGATAAATAATAAAGAAAAGGAATTAAATAAATTAAAAAGTGATGTTAAAGAATTTAGAAGAGGAAATGTAGTTATTAAAAGAGGACAAACTTTATTTATTGGACAAGTAATTTCTAATCAAAATATAAAATCAGATCTAGCAAAGATTTATAATAGTGCAGATAGGTTTGTTCAGAAAATCGTAATTCCTAGTAAGAAAGAAATAAAAAATATTCTTTTATGGAGATCTAATGATATTTCGGAAATCGAAAAAGTCACGTCAAATGGAGGAAATTGGATCATATTGATAAAAGCAGCAACTAATGTTTTGAAAGGAGATAATTTTGTTTTTGTATACCCAGAATTGCTAAAAAATAAAACTATTGTGAAAAGAGGGGAAGTAATAACTAATGAAATTCTTGAAAAAAAAGATTTGGATTTTGAAAATATCAATTCTAAAATAAATATTTTGTTGAAAAAAACTAGAAACAAAATTAAGTCAAGAGGATCTATCGTCAAAGAAATTACTACAAAAGGGGATTTTATTAAAAAAATCAGAGATTCTATAAAGGTAAATCAAAATAATAAATATCTATTAGAAGTTATATCCTTAAGAGATAGTAAAACTGTAGAAGCAATAATAGTTGAGCTTAATATTACTAAATTACAATAAATGATGTCTAAGTTAATATCTATTGATCCTGGGAAATGTAAATGTGGTTTAGTATTAGTCAATTTTGATCAAAAAAAAGTTGATCAAGCAGTTGTACTAAATACTGAATTCCTTCCAAAATATGTAAAAAATTTGAATAATTACGAAAATATATCAAAAGTTATGATAGGCAATGGGACAACGAGTGGACAAAACATAGAAAAACTTGAATTTATAAAAAATAATCTAATTATTGTTGAAGAGAAAAATACAACTTTGAGAGCTAAAAAGAGATATTTTGAACTTTTCCCATTAAGGGGTTTAAAAACTTTAATACCAAAAGAAATATTCATAATGAATAAAAACTTGGATGCTTTGTCAGCCTTAATAATTTTGGAGGATTATTGTAATACTAAATTCACTTTGTCTGAAAATATAGACATTAAAACTTGGCTGAAATAGTTAACTTATATTCATTACCTGCTTCTAGTTGATAATCTTTTTTTAATAAAAATCTTAATAAAGCATCCTCAATTAATGCTCTTCCTAAAGGAGGATTTACTAATAACAACCCTATATTAAAAGACCATGTGAATGTCCACTTAAATTCACTTGCTTCTACCACTCCCTTGATTTGTTTTTTCGAGAAGCAATATTCTTTAACGCTTATATTGGCTATTGTTTCTGGTTTTGGCAGCATTTGTTATGTCTGATCTTTATCAAAAGAATTTAATTTATTTATTATAAATTCCTCTTTTTTAGTATTTAACTGCTCTAGGGATTCTATTACTCTTTCATATACTTTATCTAATATTGATTTTTCTTGTTGAGAAATGTTGCCTAATACATGAGAAGTAGTGTTGAAATTATTGGTTCCTTTAGTTGATGAAGGCGATCCAATTCCAATTCTTATTCTATTAAAGTTATCAGTTTGCAATTTTTCGATGATACTTTTGAGACCATTATGTCCCCCTGAGCTCCCTTTTTTTCTAAATCTTATTTTACCAAGGGGAATATCTTTATCATCTACTATCACAAAAATCTGGTCTAAACTAATTTTGTACCAATCTACTATTGCTAAGACAGCATCACCACTGTTATTCATAAAAGTATTTGGTAAAAATAACCTGTAAGTGGAATTATTTGTTTTGAATTCTGAGTAGAAACTTTTAAGTTTATCCTTTAATAAAAAATTTGAATTATATTTTTTTGAAAGATTTTCTAGCAGTAAAAAACCAATGTTATGTCTACTATTAGAGTATTTTTTACCAGGATTTCCCAATCCAATTAAATATATGTCGTTCATAATGTATCTCTAAATCTCTTTACATAGAGAATTATAAATATACAAACATTGCTTAACTCTGTAAATTAAAACAAAAGTTTTAAATAAAAGTTAAATAAATAGTTTTTTGTCTAATAAAATAACTTTCGAAAAATTTTCAGAAAGCTAGTTTCCGTTCCAATCAACTGAGAAACCCTGTAAAAGTAAAGATTGATTATAAATTTGTAGAAGAATAACTAAAAAAACCAAAAGTAATAATCCTATAACTGTCATCACAGGAACTGCTCCCCAACCAGGTACAACTTTACCTTGACCTGAATTGCCAATTGCTTTTAAAAGACTTCCTAAGGCTGTTTTTTGTCCCATGTTGAATTCACAAAATCTGATATTATTTCGCTATTGTATAAGAACTTATACATAAATTGTTTACAAACTTATTAAAATTGATGCAAACTTTATCATCTGCGCCAGATCCGGCGGTTTCCATAGCCGTAACAATCCTGGCATTACTTCTAGCTTTAACCGGTTTTGGTCTTTGGACTGCATTTGGACCCAAAGCTGCAAAACTTACAGATCCTTGGGATGACCACGATGATTAATCTCTTTTAAAGTATTTCAAAATTTTCCAAAAATACAAAAAGTAAACCTTTTACCATAAATTAAATATATCTTTAATAAGATATATATCTGATAGTTAACCTAACTCCATGCTTGCACTAAAAATCTCTGTATACACAATTGTTTTTTTCTTTGTTGGAATTTTTCTCTTCGGATTCTTAGCGAGCGATCCAACTAGAACACCTAATAGAAAAGATTTAGAGAGTCCTCAGGATTAAAATTTAATTTATTTATTTTGATTGCAGGAATATTAAAAAAGTTAATATTAACGTCCCTTTTATTTTTTAACTTTGTAAAGCCATCAAAACCTGCTGACATAGATATAACTAACAGTAATAAAGATGATCTATATCCTAAAATAAATAAATTAAAATTTCCCAATTCTTTATTTAAATACAATCCATCAAATTCCTCATTAAAAAATAAATTTAAGAAAAATTTTTTTGAAAAAAAACTTTCAGATGGAGTAGAGGAATTTTTTGCTTTTATTTCCGAAAAACAAAATGAGATATTAATACAATCTGATAAACAGTCTGAAATAAATAATGTTATTTATGCACAAGGAAATGTATCTTTGTCATACAGAGGAAAACTGCTGAAAGCAGATAATTTAATGTACGATAAATTAAATAAAGTAATTAGTGCTGAAGGAAATATTGTCTTAATATTAGGAGATCAAATCTTTAAAGTTTCACAATTAGAGTACAACCTTATTAGTGAAAAAGGTTATTTATTAGATGTTCAGGGATCTATTAATACAAATACCTTGATGGATGATTTATCTACAAATTTCAGCTTGTCAGATTTAAATAAGGTAGAAAGTTTACTTAAATTAGAAAAAAAAGAAGTTTTAAATACACCAGGTAAAATTAATAATTGGATTTTCTCAACGGAAAGAATAAATATTGATGGAGAAAAATGGAAGAGTAATAAAGCAATATTTTCTAATGATATCCTTCAATCTAAACAAGTAAAAATAGTAATTAATTCATTGGAAGTTTACTCTTTGAATCAAGAATTAAGATTTAAATCATCTTTGAATTATCTAGTTTTAGATGAAAATGTTTCAATCCCATTTTGGTTTGGTAGTAGAACGCTTACTAAATCCGAACAAAATCTTGATTCGAAAAGTAGTTGGACGCTTGGTTATGACATCCTTGATAAGGATGGTTTGTTTATTGGCAGAAAATTTAATTATTTAAATTTTTCTGATAATTTTCTTATTAATTTAGAACCACAATTTTTAATACAACGTTCATTCAATGGAAAGACAAAGAGTTTTGTAGAGAAAGGACATATAATAAATGGAGAAAAAGTAGAAAAAGATGCAAAATTTGCTGACTATTTTGGGGTTAAATCTGAAATAAAAGGCAAAGTTAATAATTGGGATTTGAAAATAATTAATCAAATAAACTCCTTAGACACTAATAAATTTCCAGAAGCTCTAAGATCTAAATCTATTTTGAACAAAGAAATTAATTTCTTGAACTCTAAATGGGATAAGAGTTTTTACGGAGTTTATAGAGATAGAGTTTGGAATGGTTCATTGGGGGAAGCTGAAATTTATGCAGGATATGGTTCAAAATTAGAAAAAAAACATATTTGGGAAGTAAAAGGTATAAAAAAGACTGAAGTTTTATCTTTAGGTCTCGCATATTTAAAAGGAGAGGCCTTAAGTAGTAAAAACTTAATTGATAGTCCTAAAGGTAATTTGTTTTATTCCTTAGATCAAAATATTCCATTAAGTGTTAATAAACCTAAAAGTAAAATTATTGATAGTTCCTATGAATATATTTATGAGCCTATTAAAAAAGGCCTAAGTCTAAATACGAGACTAGCAGCATCATATTCTTTATATCATGATGGAAATCATCAAGAATATATTGGTATTGGTTTTGGCCCAGAGTTAATCTTAGGTAATTTCAAAACAAAGACTTTTGATTACACCCGAATTAGTATTTTTCCCCTTTATAAATTTAAAAACGGAGATAGCATATTTAAATTTGACCAAATTGCTAACAAATTTACTTTAGATATTGGTTTTGATCAGCAACTTTTTGGCCCAATTCTGCTTAAAAGTAGTGGAACATTAAACTTAGATTGTGATTCTAATGATTATGGAGAATTCATAAATTCAAAAATTTCATTAAATTGGAAAAAAAGATCCTATGATCTTGGTATTTTTTATCAACCTCATAATCAAGCGGGAGGGATTTCTTTTAATTTATTTGGATTCGAATAACTAAAAGTTGTAATAATTAAAATTTTAAATAGGGTAAATTATTAAATTTATTTTCAATTAGATTTTCATTCTTAAGTAGTGTTGAAGTTGCATCCCATTCTCCTGATAAAAACATTTTTCTTGAGCTTTCCTTGATCTCAAGATCAAAATTTAAATCTTTTGATTTTGCTAAGCAATTTTTTAGTCTAATTTCTAAAAATAAACTTCTGTTATCGATATATTTTTGAATAATTTTTATTGATTTTTTTGGAAGCGTGAAGCATGGAATTCCAATTGCAACACAGTTGCTATAAAAAATTTCGGCAAAACTTTCACCTATTATTGCTTTTATACCCCATCTCATAAGTGCTTGGGGAGCATGTTCTCTGCTGGAACCACATCCAAAATTGCTATTAACAATAAGAATAGAAGCATTTTTGTTTTCTTCTAAATCGAAAGGATGCTTTCCTTTTAAAGTTTTTCTGTCGTCTTCAAATACTGATTTCCCTAATGAATCAAAATTAACACACTTTAAGAACCGTGCCGGAATTATTCGATCTGTATCAATATCGTTACCAATCAATGAGATGCATTTCCCAACTATTTGCGTAATTTCCCCAAATGGCTGGGTAAATTTTGATTTCATTTTTTTATAAATTCTCGAACGTCGCTTACTTTGCCATTAATTGCAGCAGCAGCAACCATTGCTGGACTCATAAGAAGTGTTCTTCCGCTTGGAGAACCTTGTCTACCTTTGAAATTTCTATTGCTAGAACTAGCACTTATTTGATTACCTATTAACTTATCTGAATTCATTGCTAAACACATTGAACAGCCTGGCTCTCTCCATTGGAATCCAGAATCCTTAAAGATCTTATCAAGACCTTCTTTTTTTGCTTCATTAGCCACTTTTTCTGAACCTGGAACTACAAATGCTTTTACTTTTGCAGATACTTTTTTGTCTTTTAATACTTTAGCTGCAACTCTTAAGTCACTGATTCTGCCATTCGTGCAACTGCCTATAAAACAAACATCTACTAAAGTATTTTTTATTGATTGCCCTGGCTTGAAACCCATATATTCAAAAGCCTCTTCAGCAATTAATTGATCATTTGGAGACAAGTCATTTAATAGAGGAATCTCTTGATTGATTCCTAAGCTTTGACCGGGAGTAATGCCCCAGGTTATGGTTGGTTCTACTTTTGAAGCATCTAATTTAATTACATCATCATAAATAGAATCTTCATTGCTTTTTAGTGATTCCCACCATAAGAGCGCTTTTTGCCAATTTTCACTTTTTGGAGCATATAGTTTGTTTTTAATATATTTAAAGGTCTTTTCATCAGGATTTATATATCCGCATCTCGCCCCTCCTTCAATAGACATATTGCATATAGTCATTCTTTCTTCCATTGATAATGAATTGATCGCAGGTCCCGCGAACTCATATGCAAAACCTACCCCAGCCTTTACGCCAAGTTTATTAATAATATGAAGCACTAAATCCTTAGCATAAACGCCGTTGGATAATTTATTTTCACACCAAATTTGTCTTACCTTTAATTTGTTCATTGCTATCGTTTGGGTAGCAAGAATATCTCTTACTTGGCTTGTACCTATCCCAAAAGCAATTGACCCAAAAGCTCCATGAGTTGAGGTATGTGAATCTCCACAAGCTATTGTCATTCCTGGTAGCGTTAACCCCAATTCTGGAGCAACTACATGGACTATTCCTTGATTACCACTGCCAATATTAAAAAATTTTATTTTATGTTGTAAGCAATTCTTCTCTAATGTGGTAATCATTTGCTCCGCAAGATTATCTTTGAAAGGTCTGCTTTGGTTATCTGTTGGCACAATATGATCAACTGTTGCAAAAGTTCTGCTGGGAAATTTTACTTTTAAGTTTTTATCTTTTAATGCTCCAAATGCTTGCGGACTTGTCACTTCATGGATGAGGTGAAGACCAATAAAAATTTGATCTGAGCCACCAGGTAGACTCGAAACTTTGTGTAAATCCCAAACTTTATCAAATAAGGTATCTTGACTCAATTTGTAAAAAAGTTACTTACTACTAGATAATAGGATCAATCTGAGCCTGTTCAAACACACATTTACACTTAGTGTTTGAATTTCAATTCTATTACGGGTTGAGTTAAATATTTTTTTGATGTTAGTAATATGATTATTCGGTCCTGAAATAGAAATATAGACTAGCCCAACAGGTTTATCTTTACTGCCTCCCTTAGGACCAGCTATTCCACTTATTGAAATTGCCCAATCTGCTTTTAATTTTTTTTTTACATTAATCGCCATGGCCTCACAAACTTCTTCAGAAACAGCTCCATATTTTGTAAGCTTTTCTTCTGAAATATTTAATAATGAATTTTTTAGTTCATTACTGTAGGAAATAATACTGCCTTGAAAAACTTGAGAAGAGCCTGATATTGATGTTATGGATGAAGATAGAAGACCTCCGGTACAGGATTCAGCAAAAACAATAGTTTGATTCCTTTTGGTTAATTCTTTTATTATTACGCTAGGGAGAGTATCATCATCTTCTCCAAAAATAAATTTTGAAAACTCTTTTTTTAATTTTTCTTTTACAGGTTTAATAATATTCTTTGCTTCCTCTTCATTCTTTGCTCTAGCTGTGATTCTGAGTTTAACCTCTCCTAAGTTTGCATATGGAGCAACAGTCGGGTTTTTTAGATTTAATAGTTCGTTAATTTTTTCTGCGACACTAGATTCTCCAATTCCTGCAAATTTAAGAGTATTTGAAAAGAAGCAATAACCATCTGAGAACTTGGTTTTAATGAAATTAAACGCTGTCTCTTCCCACATACTTTTCATTTCACTGGGTACTCCAGGAAAAGTAAGTATAGTAAAACCTTTTATTGGCTCCCATATCATTCCAGGGGCAGTGCCTCTAGGGTTATAAATTATTTGAGCATTTTTTGGGAAGAAACATTGTTTTCTTAAGCTAGAAGAATCGTCTTGGAGCTTTGAGTTTGAGAGTTTTTGTTTAATTTCGTCCCATAAGTGCTGTCTTTCAAAAAGAGATTCATTAAAAGATTTGGCTATTGCTTCAGTAGTTAAGTCATCTGGAGTGGGTCCTAATCCACCCGTAGTAATTAGAAGATTACTTCTTTGAGAAATTTCTTGAATTACTTTGATAATTCGATCACAGTTATCACCTACAGTTGATTGCCTAAAGTGATTTAAGCCTAATTGAGACAACTGTTGAGAAATCCATTGAGCATTTGTATTTACAATATTTCCTAAAAGTAGTTCAGTTCCAATAGAAAGAATTTCAACCCCAAAGGAATTAGGACTCATTTTATTGATGCTTGAAGCTTGCTTTCATAAAGAGGAAAACTTTTACACAAGGTTAATACTCTTTCTTTACATTGACTTTCAATGACAGAATCATTTGGATTAAGCAATCTATCAGCAATAATTTCGCCAACTTCAGCAAAAGCACTTTCATTAAATCCTCTGGTAGTTAAAGCTGCAGTACCCAATCTTAGTCCACTAGTCACAAAAGGTGATTCAGGATCAAATGGAACAGTATTTTTGTTTGCTGTGATATTCACTTCGCTTACAAGCAAATCAGCAATTTTACCAGTCATATCAATACTTCTCAAATCAAGTAAAACTATATGATTATCAGTGCCTCCACTAACAATATCAATACCTCTACTGATTAAAGTTGAAGCCAGAACTTTGGCATTTTTTATTACTTGTTGGGAATAATTAACGAAATCAGGTTGTAAGGCTTCTCCAAATGCAACTGCTTTAGCTGCAATAATATGTTCTAGGGGACCACCTTGAGTTCCAGGGAAAACAGATTTATCAAATTTCTTTCCAAATTCTTCATCTTTGCATAAGATAAGTCCCCCTCTAGGCCCTCTTAATGTTTTATGAGTAGTTGTAGTTACTACATCACAAAAAGGTATTGGATTTGGGTGAAGTTTACTTGCTACGAGCCCAGCTATGTGTGCAATATCAGCCATTAAGTATGCCCCAACTTCATCTGCAATTTTTCTAAATGATTCAAAATCAATAGTTCTTGGATAAGCAGAATATCCACATATGATTAATTTTGGTTTTGTCTCTAATGCTATTTTTCTTATTTCATCAAAATTTAATTCACTAGTTTCTTTATTTACTCCATAGTGAACGGCATTAAACCACTTACCACTCATATTGACTGGAGATCCATGAGTAAGGTGTCCACCATGAGATAAATCCATTCCCATAATTGTATCGCCAGGTTTAAGAAGACTTAAAAAAACAGCTGCATTTGCCTGTGCGCCACTATGGGGTTGAACATTAGCCCAATTTGCATTAAATAAATTTTTCGCTCTCTGGATAGCTAATTCCTCGATTTCATCAACAAATTCACATCCCCCGTAATATCTTTTTTGAGGTAATCCCTCAGCATATTTATTGGTAAGGACGGATCCTTGAGCCTGCATTACTGCAATTGATGCGAAATTCTCACTTGCTATTAACTCTAGATGGGTCTCCTGTCTATTTTTTTCAGAATTTATAAAATTGGATATTACTGGATCACTTTCTGTAAGATTTTGAAGAATATTCATTGAATTTGATAAGTAATACACATAATATAGACTATATTTTTTAGAAAAATATAAAAAGAATATTTCATAATTTTAAACGCGCCTGGAGAGATTCGAACTCCCGACACCCTGATCCGTAGTCAGGTGCTCTAATCCACTGAGCTACAGGCGCATAATTATGTAATATCTCTGTTTCAGGGGCTCTTAGTCAACTAGATTTCGGGTAAAATATCCATTATTAACAATATAATTATTAATATGCCTATAAAATGGTACGGAAATGGTGATTTAGAAGATCCCATCTACAAACATTTTTCTCGAATAGTAAATTTTGTTATTCACTGCATGATATTTACTGCGATTCTTAGTGGTACTTGGCTTTTAAAAGAAATTAAATACGAAATCGCTTTTTTCAATAATTTTGCAATTTTCTGGTCCGTTCTTTTGCTCTCCCATTTGATTTTTGTAATTATAAAAAAACCTAAAGATACTTCAGAACAATCAACTTAAATTAATTTTTTATTTATGGAGTCTCAGATACGAATAAGTGATCTAGAAAATATTATTTCTGATAAGGTTTTTATAAAAATAGAAAACTGGAATTTATATCTTGGAGATGCTGGCCTAGCCAGACATCTTGCTATTGAATGTATTAGCAATAAAGATCAAGGACCCTTAGAGTCTGCAAAAATAAGTTTGAAAGCAATAAATGTAAAGGTAGGGGATGGTGTTAACAGTATTCCACTCATTAATCTAATAACTTCCTCACAAATTGTAGAATTAGAGGAGATTTTGGAAAGTTTTTTTGAAAACTAAATCTTTGTTTTATAAACTTTAAATTTATTCACTTTCAACCATTTTGTAAGTAAATAATAAATTGCAAAAAAAATTAGAGATCCAAATACTAATAATAAAAATTCTCCGAGCATTGAATTAAACTTATTAGTAGTTTTGAGAATGCTAAAACAAAAATTACTATCGATAAATGCCGATATTGCCATTAGGGTAATTTTCTTCAACAAATCAAAGTTAGGCAAATGGATGTCTTCATTTCGCAGATTTAAAGAGAGCAAAATAGAAACTATTAAGTTAACTATTACTGAAGATAAAATTATTCCTACAACTCCAAAATTGTATGGTGAAAGATTTCCAAAATTTTTAATTGGTGCACCAATTAAAAACCAATCAAAAAAAATATTAAATATTATCCCTGCAAATGATAACTTAAATGGGAATTTTGTTTTTTCTATTGAGTAGTAAGTTCTTACTAATAAATCCCTAAAAAGATAAAAAGGTATGCCAATAGCATAAGCAATTAGTATATTTTTCACTTGTAAAGTTGCTAACTTATCAAAAGCTCCTCTTTGAAAAACTAACTGTACAATTTGGTTATTGAATGTAATAAAAAATCCAGTTAAAAAGATAGTTGTCAAGAAACAGTACTCTATTCCTGAGATCAATTTTTTTTGTATACTCCTAGTGTCTTCATTACTTTTCAATTTAGAAAATTTTGGAAGTAATGGTAAAATTAAAGAGTTAGATAGTATGCCTAATGGGGCTTGTATAAGAAAATTTCCGTAAGCCAGTCCAGATGCTGCTCCTTGAAAACTAGAAGCGAAAAACATATCAATGAAAACATTAATTTGACTTAGGCCAGATGAGAGAGATGCTGGAATAATTAGTTTGAAAATCCTCCTCTGTTCATCTTTAAAAAATTGGAAAGTTGACCCTAATCTCAAGAGGCCGATTTTATTTATTTCCCAAATTTGAACAACAAATTGAATGAAAGTTCCCGTTAAAGTTGCAAAAGCAAGTAATCCCGTTTGATTGAGAAAGTTGCTAGATATGTTTTCTTGGTTGAAAAGCCAACTAAATAAAATAAAAAAAATAATAGTTACACTTGTTATAACTGGGCTTATGGTGGATAGAAAGAATTTTCTTTGGGAATTTAAGGCTCCAAAGCTTAAACCTATGAAACCGGATAATGGTATACAAGGTGTAAGTATTCTTAATTGATAAGTCGCAATAGATTTGGCTTCGTAACTTAAATTTGGGGCTAGTAATTCAATTATCAGACTAGAATTAAAGTAAATTAATATAGCTAGACCAAATAATAATATTGAAACTTTTATGCTTACTTGAGTTAGAACAATCCCCCCGTTTTTTTTGTTGAGGGGGGTTAGAACTGCTACCACTGCATTATGTAAAGGACCATTAATCCCTCCAATAATTATGAGCAAAAAACCTGGAATTATATAGGCATAATTAAATGCGTCGTATGTAACCCCAACCCCAAAAGCAGCAGCTATAAAGATTTGCCTTATGCATCCAGCTAATTTACTAAGACTTGTACCAAATGAAATTGACAAAACATTATTTTTTAAAAATGAATGCATTTGGCGTTATCTAAAATTTTTCAGGAAGATTAAGTATCAATTATATTTGATTTTTAACTAACGACATATTTATGAATGAACGGATAATAGAATTTGATCCATTAATTGAAGGGGTTTTAATTAAAAGGTATAAAAGGTTTCTTGCTGATATTAAATTAGATAGTGGAGAGGTAGTAACTGCTCATTGTGCTAATACTGGCCCAATGAAAGGGCTTTTGAACGAGGGAGCAAAAGTAAGACTCAGTCAATCTTCTTCTCCTAAAAGAAAATTACCTTTTACTTGGGAACAGATATGTGTTGTAAATGCAAATAATGACGAAGTTTGGGTTGGGATTAATACCCTATTTGCTAATAAGTTGATTAAAAAGGTTATTGAAAAAAATTTGCTACACGAAATAATTGGAGAAATAGAGATTATTAAATCTGAAGTTCCTTATGGAAAAGATAAAAAGAGCAGAATTGACTTTTTTTTAACTCCAAAATCTTCAAATCCTGATAAACGTAACATTTTCGTAGAGGTAAAAAATACGACCTGGATTCAAGGAAATGTAGCTCTATTTCCAGATACAGTAACGAAAAGAGGTCAAAAACACCTTATAGAATTAAAGGAATTAATTCCTGAAAGTAAAAGTGTTTTAATACTTTGTATTACTAGAAAAGACGCCTGTTTCTTTGCGCCCGGAGATGATGCAGATCCCTTATATGGCAATCTTTTTAGAGAATCTGTAACGGCAGGAATGATATCTATTCCATGTTCCTTTGAATTTCACAAAGACCACGTTACATGGAATGGAATTAAACCTTTGAAATAGATTGAAATAGATTAAGAAACTCGATATTTTGAAATTCAAAAAAAATAATTTTCAAATTTAACAAATAATTTTTTAGGGTGCAACTATAAAAATGGTATAAACAACTACTAGACACCGATAAGTTTTTTGAATAAATTTAGATTTGAAAGGAAACAGCACAAACTGTTTTTTTGCAGATCTAATTTTTTTTTATGACCACTGCTTTGCAAACGCCTCAAAGGCGCTCTAGGTCCAAATTACAAGATGCGAGTCTTGTAAATGGACCTATGCTCCTTTTGAGGAGTATTCGAGGATTTAGTTCAAACCGCTCAATGTTGTGGCTTGCAACTGTTCCTTTAGCTTTGTTTGGTTTAGGTATTTTTAATCTTTCTGCTCATGCAGGCGATCTACCTGAGTTGAATGCAGCTTTTCTTGCCAATAACTTATGGCTATTTGTCGCTACTATTTTAGTGATATTCATGAACGCCGGCTTCGCTATGGTAGAAGCAGGTATGTGTCGTTCTAAGAACGCCGTCAACATTCTTGCTAAAAACCTTTTCGTTTTCGCTCTAGCTGTTACCTCTTATTGGGTAATAGGCTACTCGCTAATGTACGGGGATAGTATTGCTGGTGGATGGCTATATTTTATGGGCCTATTTTTTGATCCAACTGTAACTGCCGAAACAGTTGCTGATGCTGGATTAGTCCCAACAGTTGATTTCTTATTCCAGTCTGCATTCGCAGGAACTGCTGCTACTATCGTTTCCGGTCTTGTAGCTGAAAGAGTTAAATTTGGAGAATTTGTTGTTTTTGCGATTGTATTAACTGCATTTATATATCCAATTGCTGGTAGCTGGAAATGGAATGGTGGTTGGCTAGATGCATTAGGTTTTGTTGACTTTGCTGGTTCTTCAATTGTTCACTCAGTTGGAGCATGGGCAGGTCTTGTTGGAGCTATGCTTCTTGGACCAAGAATTGGCAAATACTCTGATGGAAAACCACAGGCTATGCCAGGACACAATATGGCTATAGCTACTTTGGGTGCATTAGTTCTATGGATAGGTTGGTATGGATTTAACCCCGGTTCTCAACTTGCTATGGACCAATGGGTTCCATATGTTGCTGTAACAACTACTTTGGCAGCTGCAGCTGGCGCTATCGGAGCAACTGTTGTTTCAACATTAACTTCTGGGAAGCCTGATCTTACAATGATTATTAACGGAATCCTTGCTGGTTTGGTTAGTATCACTGCTGGTTGTGGTGATATGACTCTAGCTGGAGCCTGGTTCGCAGGACTAGTTGGTGGAATTATCGTTGTATTTTCTGTCGCAGCACTCGATGCCGCTGAGATCGATGATCCTGTAGGTGCATTCTCTGTTCACGGAGTATGTGGTGTATGGGGTACTGTTGTTATCGGTCTTTGGGGTACTGCTGTACAGGGCGATGGAGCAGGTATGGGACTGTTCAATGGTGGAGGTATTACCCTTCTCCTTGTTCAAGCTCTTGGTGCCGCAGCTTATGCTATCTGGACACTAGTTACTTGCTGGATTACTTGGTCTATAATTGGAGGATTATTCGGTGGAATCCGAGTATCTGAAGAGGAGGAGACTCAAGGACTTGATATAGGAGAGCACGGAATGGAAGCATATCCAGACTTTGCATCTGCTAAATAATCTAACCCAAAAATCAATTATAGAAACCTGACTTGTGTCAGGTTTCTTTTTTTTTACGAAAAATTATTTAAAATGTTGTAATATTTAAAAATGGATACTCAAGCTTTTAGAAGATCTCTTCATCATTCTGATAGATATAACAGGAGGGGGTTCGATTCTCCAACAAAAAGAGCTCAAGCTTTAGAAAAGGCTTACCAAAGCGATTTGATAAGTTCTATAAGAGATAATGATTTTAATTACACTAAGGGCAGACTAAATATTAAATTGGCCAAAGCTTTTGGTTTTTGTTGGGGGGTTGAAAGAGCTGTAGCAATGGCTTATGAGACAAGGAGACATTATCCTAATGAGAATATTTGGATTACAAATGAAATTATTCATAACCCCTCAGTCAATGACCATTTGAGAAAAATGAATGTGAGGTTCATCTCAGCTAAAAATGGAATTAAGGATTTTTCGTTAGTTTCTGATGGGGACGTAGTTATATTGCCTGCTTTTGGTGCTACTGTTCAAGAAATGAAACTCCTTCATGAAAAAGGTTGCCACATTATAGATACAACTTGTCCTTGGGTTTCTAAGGTTTGGCATACTGTTGAGAAACATAAAAAACATATTTTTACATCTATAATTCATGGAAAATTTAAGCACGAAGAGACTCTTGCTACAAGTTCATTTGCTGGTAAGTATTTAGTAGTACTTGATCTTGAAGAAGCAAATTTTGTATCTGAATATATTCTGGGTAAAAGAAACAGAAATGAGTTTATTAACAAATTTGCTAAAGCTTGTTCTGATGGATTTGATCCCGATAAGGATTTAGACAGAGTAGGAGTTGCTAACCAGACAACTATGCTTAAAAGCGAGACAGAAGAAATTGGAAAGGTTTTTGAAAGAACGATGTTAAAAAAATTTGGACCAGAAAAACTAAATAACCACTTTTTAGCTTTTAATACAATTTGTGACGCAACTGAAGAAAGACAAGATGCGATGTTTTCTTTGGTAGATGAAGATCTTGACATTCTTGTAGTTATTGGAGGTTTCAATTCTTCAAATACTACTCATTTACAAGAAATAGCAATTACTAAGAATATTTCTTCTTTTCACATAGATACGCCAGAGAGGATATCGGTTGAAGAAAACTCAATATTACATAAACCACTAGGATCAGAATTAGAACTTAAAAAGAATTTTTTACCAGATGGAAAAATTAAAGTTGGAATTACATCAGGTGCTTCTACACCAGATAAAGTTGTAGCGGATGTTATAGAAAAATTGATTGATATAGCTTCCTAAATTTGGAATTTTAATTATAAATTTGCTTAGTTTTTTTAATTTATTACTTATAATTTTCCAAAAGATCTACTTTATTAACTAGAATAAATAAAAATTTTATGAAGTATGGAAGACAAAACACAAACTAATCAAGTTCAGACACCCAGCATGAATAGAACTAAAGCTCCCCAAAAAGTTGAAGTTGTTGTTGCTAATCCATCTTCCAGTTCAGAAGTTAATATTCTCGGAGAATTATCAATTTTTATTTTAAGGATTGGGTTTTGCGCTTTGATGATTCATCATGGCTTAGAGAAACTTCAGGATCCGCAGGGTTTTGCGGAGTTTGTAGTTGGTAAGTATTTTCCATTTTTGCCAGGCGATCCTGTTATTTGGACTTTTGGAGCAGCTATAACTCAATTAGTTTGCCCCTTAGGATTGGCTGTAGGAATTTTTGCAAGGCTTTCTTCTCTGGGACTATTCTCCACAATGGCATTTGCGGTTTATTTTCATCTACTTGACACTGGATTAGAAGGCTTTCCTCTTGCAGTTGTAGAAGGTCATAACTATGCGTTCGAATTGTCTTTTATATATGGTGCCATTTCTCTCTACTTTCTATGCGCAGGTCCTGGAAGGCTTTCTTTATTCAGAAAAACCAACAAGATTACATATTACCCAAAGTCAACCTAATTTAATGCAAAAAATGCCTTTTTTGCGTAAATACCATCGATATATCCTTAGAATTACACATATCAATACTCTCTTGGTCTCTTAGACTCCCTCCAGGTTGGATAATTGCTTTTATACCGTATTCATTTGCAAGCTCTACAGTATCTGCAAATGGGAAAAACCCATCGCTGGCTAAGACAGCATCTGAACATGATTTTCCAGCTGCTTTTAATGCAATTTTTGCTGCTCCAACTCTATTCATTTGTCCAGCTCCAATTCCAATAGTTTTTTGGTCTTTTGCAATAACAATGGCATTAGATTTCACGTGTTTACATATTTTCCATGCAAAATTTAGATCTAAGTACATTTGATTACTCGGATTTTGATTAGTTACTGAAATCCAACTTTCAGTTTTTTCTTCACTTTCATCGGTATCTTGGACAAGTAATCCTCCCATTATTGATTTAGTAGAAGTTTGATTCTTTTTTGGAAGTTGCTCTTTTGATAACTTTAAAATTCTTAAATTCTTTTTAACTTTTAAAATTTCTAGAGCTTCCCCATCAAAAGATGGAGCGACGACACACTCTAAGAAAATATCTTTGAGGTGAACTGCGGTCTCAATATCAACATTTGAATTAAAAGCAACTATTCCTCCAAATGCACTTATAGAGTCACATTCCAATGCGTTTAAAAATGCTTGACAGGCTGAATTACTTATGGAGGCACCACAAGGATTATTGTGTTTTAAAATTACAGAAGCAAACTTGTCTTTTGTAAATTCATCTTTTTCTGAATAGCCAAATTCTAAAACTGTTGAAAGTGCCGACTCTAGATCCAATAGATTGTTATAGCTTAAATCTTTACCCTGCAATTGCTCTGCTGAGTTCCATCCAGTGTTACTTAAACCATACCAAAAAGCTTTTTGATGAGGATTCTCTCCATATCTTAAGGTTTTGATTAATGGATAAGATTCAATATATTTAGAAGATTGTAAACCTCTTTCTTTACTTATCCAACTAGATATTGCGGTGTCATAGTCAGCTGTATGTTGAAAAGCTTCAAGGGCTAATTTTACTTTATATGATTCCTTTAATTCACCTTTTTTACTTTCTTCAAGAAAATTTTGATACTGACTGGGATCAACTAAAACGGAAACGTCTTTATGATTTTTAGCTGCAGAACGAATCATTGATGGCCCTCCGATGTCGATATTTTCAATAGCATCTTCCCAACTAGCTCCCTGATCTACAGTTTTTTTAAAAGGATATAAATTGACAACAACTAAGTCAATTAACTCAAGATTGTTAGCTTCTATATCTTTTTTATGTTCCTCTTCATTTCTTTTTGCTAAAATCCCTCCGTGTATTTTTGGATGTAAAGTTTTAACTCTCCCTCCAAGAATTTCAGGAGAATTAGTAAAATCTGCAACTTTAATTACTGGAATTTTTGCTTCTATAAGATGTTTGGCAGTTCCTCCACTTGATAGGATTTTATAATTAAATTGCTCTACCAATTCCTTACAAAATGGGATTATATTTTTTTTATCAGAGACACTTACTAAAGCTAATGGTGACATTATGGGAAAGTTTACTTACTTAAGAATATAAACATGAAATATGCTATCAATCATGAATTTGTCTCGATTAGCTCTCAAACTGCAACTCATAGAATTATTTTGATGCATGGTTGGGGAGCTGATTGTGATGACCTTCTAACATTTGGAAAGGAGATGACTGAAAAAATAAATTTTGATTTTGAGGTTATTTCTTTGAGGGCCCCTGGATTGCATCCAAGTGGCAAGGGAAGACAGTGGTATGGCTTGTACCCACATGATTGGAATGGAGCTGAGGTGGAAGTAAATAAACTTTTAGTTACATTAAAAAATTTTGATACCAATCAGATTCCACTAAGAAAAACAATTTTGTTGGGTTTCTCTCAGGGTGCGGCAATGGCAATTGATGCAGGATTTAAATTAGATTTTGGATTAATTGTTGCTTGTAGTGGTTATCCTCACCCCAACTGGTCCCCAGGAGAAAAATGCTCGCCATTGATTATCAGTCATGGATTATTTGATGACGTCGTGCCTATAGATGCTTCTAGGGCTATTTATGAAAAAGTAAAGAGTGAGTCTTCTAAACTTTGTGAATTATTAGAATTCGAGGGATTTCATCAAATTGATCCAAATTTAATTAATTTTATAAGTTCAAATATGAGTAATATCTTTTAAACAAAAGCATATTCATATTCTTCAATCTCTTCCCAATCATCTGCAGTAAGTTCAAGACCCTCAAATATTTTTTCTTCACCAATTCCTTCAACAACAAATTTTAGTGATGGAAATAGAAAATGATTTTCTTCAGCATATTGGGCGCTAAATAAGCCTTTTTCTCCCCAAAAAAACCTATCGGTGGTATGTTCATTTCTTCTGACATTAAAAACTGAAGGTGCAGAGAGACCATTTTCAGCTATGAATCTTCTTGCTGCTGTAACTGGTTTATGTTTGCCAGTTTCGATATGATAAATAGGCACATGTGCCATTACTCTTTGGCCAGCCAATCTTCTTCTGCTGATTCTTTTTCTTTTTTTTGACATTGATTGGTACTCCTGAAATTATTAATGAGATTAGTCTTATTTATTTTTACTAATCTTATATGTGATTTGAATTCACTTCTAATTACATAGAGGACCCATCAACCCCTGATGTAGCTTAAAATATGATTAAACTTTCATATTTAAGGCTGGCTAAAGTCAGACCTCTTTCTATATCTTAATACTTTTTTCATATTTTACAAGCCCTTTTTCAAGTTTTTTTTAAAAAAAATTTCTCAAAATTTCATTAATTATGAATCCAACAAAAAAATTTGAAGAATTGATTTTAAAACAGCTAGAGAGTTTTGGATGCTCAATGGGCGTGACTAATTTGGTTATGTATCTTGCATCAGCTAAGCAAGGAACTAAAGCATCTTTTGAAATGATTGGTCAATGGCCACAAATTGATAGGCTACTGACATCAATAGAAGATGATCCTTCACTAAAAGTTTCATCGCCTAATAGAAGATGGTACCCACTTCAAGAAAACGATATTCTACTTGGTGTTCTGAGAGTAGAAACTGATTTGAAAGGGGGGAATTGGCCAGCATCTCTTGATTCTAGATTAAAAGCCCTTTCAATATCTTTAGCTAAATGCGTCTCTATCGAATTAGAACGTCAAAATAAAAATAAAGAAATCAATTATTTAAAAAATCAGGTGAATGTCATTATCCATCAATTAAGGAATCCATTGGCTGCTATTAGGACATATGCAAAATTACTAATAAAAAGACTTGGTTCAGATAATGACTCTATTGAAATAGTCGAACGCATGATATTAGAGCAAAAACAAATTAATCAATATATGGATTCTTTTGCGCAATTAAATTCACCTATTCAACTGCCTATAGAAATTGGAGAGGAAAGATTATTATTACCACCAAATTTAGATAATAAAAAGTTAATAACTGTTCAGAGTTTATTGAGACCCATATTAGAGAGGGGTAAAGCTAATGCCAACTTAGAGGATAGAGATTGGACTGAACCTTCTCTTTGGCCAGATTGGACTATATCGCCATTAAAGGCAAAATATGCTGTAATTGCCGAAATTGTGGCCAATTTATTAGAAAATGCGTTTAAATATGCCCAACAAGATTCTGAAATTGGACTTGAAATTACGAGTAATGGAATTTGTATATTTGATGATGGGAAAAAAATAACAAAAAATGAAAAAGAGAAAATTTTTGAAAAAGGTTTTAGAGGATCTGCCGCTAAGAAGAAGGACGGAACTGGTGTTGGACTTTTTTTAGCTAGAAAATTAGCAAAACAAATTGGAGGGGAATTGAGATTGCTGGAAAATGACTCAATTAGAAATACTGAGAAATTAAAAAATCTTAAGAAGAAAAATATTTTTTATTTAGAACTACCTATAAAAGAATTGCATTCATAAACAACATTACAGTTTCAACTAGTACAACACTTGCACCGCAGGCATCTCCATTGAAGCCTCCAATTTTATTACCCAGTATGTTTGGGATAGAATAGCTTAGAAAAATACCAATCAAAATAAGAATTAAAAATTTAATTAATATTGCTTGGGATGTAATTGAAACTAATTGGTATGGAATGAAAATTAATAGAAAAAAAATGGAGATCAAAGATTCTTTTTTAAATCCGTTCCAAAACTTTTTGTGACTAATAGATTTTTTCTTGTAACTTGTATATTTAAACCTTTCTATAAAAAATAAATTTGAAAATCTTCCCCAAAATAAGCACATAGGTAAAACAAAAATTATTAGGTTTTGAAGTTTCAGTATGCAAGCAATTTGAATTAAAGTTATAAAAACTAAAGCTTGAACGCCAAAGGACCCAACTTTACTGTCTTTCATAGCTTTTAAACGTTTCTTTTTACCCGCAAAAATACCATCGAAAGTGTCCATTAAACCATCAATGTGAAGACCACCAGTAATTAAATATCCTGAAGCCAAACAAATTAATGCAGATGCATAAATTGACCAAGAGTTTGTTCTAAAAAAAAGAAAGATATAACTCTGTATTGTTCCAATCAAAAATCCTAAAGGCGGGGCAAATTGTGCAATATTTTTAAATTCGGGACTAATTAAAGGTATCTTTGGAAATGTCGTATAGAAAATCCAAGATCCTGCCAAATTTTTTATTAAATATTTTTTGATGAGATAAAAATAGATTCAATATTAAATAATAGGGTAGATTAATGAAAAAGGATCAAAAACTTTTATAAATTATCGTGTTTGAATTTGAAATTACATCGAATTGCAGTAATACAGGGGCAAGAACTGGTATATTTCATACACCAAATGGTCAAGTAAAAACACCAAAATTTATGCCAGTGGGTACTTTGGCAACGGTTAAAGGAATTTCATCTAAGCAGTTAACCTCTACAGGATCAGAAATGATTCTCTCAAATACCTTTCATCTTCATTTACAACCTGGAGAAAAATTAATTAAAGAATCTGGCGGAATACATAAGTTCATGAATTGGCCTAAGCCTATTCTTACTGATTCAGGAGGATATCAAGTTTTTAGTTTGGCCAAATTAAATAATATTTCTGATAAAGGAGTGGAATTTAAAAATCCAAGAGATGGTAGTCATGTATTTTTATCACCTGAAAAAGTAATACAGATTCAAATGGATCTTGGATCGGATGTTGCGATGGCTTTTGATCATTGTCCACCGCATACAGCTAACGAAAATGATATTGAGGAATCTTTAGAAAGAACTCATTCATGGTTGCAAAAATGTGTTGAGACTCATCAGAAATCTAATCAAGCATTATTCGGTATAGTTCAAGGTGGAAAGTATCCTAGATTGAGAGAATATAGCGCAAAATATACAAGTTCTTTTGATCTGCCTGGAATAGCAGTGGGAGGTGTAAGTGTTGGAGAGGCAGTTGAAGAAATACATAGTGTAATTGATTACGTCCCGAAATTCTTACCAATAAATAAACCAAGATATTTAATGGGAATTGGCTCTTTAAAAGAAATTTCTTTAGCTGTTGCAAATGGATTTGATATATTTGACTGTGTTTTGCCCACAAGACTAGGAAGACATGGGACTGCATTTTTTAATAATGAAAGATTGAATTTGAGAAATGCTCGATTTAAAAATGACTTTTCTCCAATTGACAAAACTTGCAAATGCGAGACATGTAAATCCTATTCTCGAGCATATTTGCATCATCTAATTAGAAATGACGAAATATTAGGCCTAACCCTCATAAGTTTGCATAATATTGCTCATTTAATAAGATTTACCAATGCAATTTCTACTGCAATTAGAGATAATTGTTTTACAAATGATTTCGCTCCTTGGAAAACATCCTCTATTGCTCACTATACGTGGTAACGTCTTATCATAATTAATTAAATTACCAAAAAAGGTGCTCATTCTATTTAATACATTCGCTGAATTGCCCGAGGCTTATAAGGCCTTCGCTCCAACTGTTGATGTTCTTCCACTTATTCCTTTATTTTTCTTTTTATTGGTGTTTGTTTGGCAAGCTGCAGTTGGATTTAAATAAATTCTTTTAGTTTAGATTGTTTTTATTAGAAGGGATTTTCAAGTAAAATCGCATCTCCAGAATTATCTACAGCACTCTCTATAAAATCAGCAATTTTTAATGCTCTTGAGGCTTGCTCACCATCTACCTCAGGTATTTCTTTGCCCTGAACGCATTTAAGAAAATGCTCTAGTTCTGCATAAAGAGGCTCAATGGAAGTTGTGCTAACTTCTTCAACATATCCATCATTTCTATAAACTAATTCTCCATGCTCTGCTGTGTATGATTCATGAGACTTTCGATGGATTTGTAAAGAGTGATTTAAGAAATCAGTCTCTACTAAGCCTTTTTGGCAGTGAGCACTTAAACTTCTAATTTTTTTGTGACTCATTTTACTTGCAGTTAGACTTGCAATAACATTATTTTTAAAAACTAAAGTAGCATTGACATAATCTATTAATCCTTCGCTATTTCTTCCTCCAACTGCTGCTAATTTTTGTATTTTTGAGTTTACAAGCTCCAAAATAAGATCAATGTCATGAATCATTAAATCCATTACTACAGATACATCATTTGCTCTGTCTGCATGAGGACTGTGCCTCCTTGCTTCTAAAACAACAATTTCTTCATTATTTACTATTTTATTTAATTCTCTAAAAGCAGGATTAAATCTTTCAATATGCCCAACTTGTAATAGACAGTTACTTGTATTAGCGGCCTCTATTAAAGATTTTGCTTCCAACTCATTAGCTGCAATTGGTTTTTCAATGAGAACGTTAGCACCTCCCTTGAGACAATCTAGTCCTACTTTTTGGTGAAGTAGTGTAGGAACAGCTATACAGATAGCATCAACTTTTGGAATTAAGTCTTTATAATCTTTGAACCATTCACATTGAAATTGCTCTATCGCTAATTTGCCTCTCTCTTCATTTGGATCTGCAACCCCAATGAGATTTGCATCTTTGAGCAAACTAAGTACTCGAGCATGATGCCAGCCCATATTCCCTATGCCTATGACTCCAACCTTTACCGGTGATGAGGTTGGCTGCATAATTTCAAATCCATATATTAATTATCATTATCCTCTATAGGAAGCCACATTTAGGTTTTGGGAAGAATTATTTTAACACGATCAATTTTTGGACCTGACATAGAAATAACTTCAAATTTCATGTTATTAAAATCTAAAACGTCGCCAATCTTTGGAACCATTTGAAATTTATCTAGCAGAAATCCAGCAAGAGTATGATAGTCTGCACCTTCTGGAATAGAACATCCTAACTTTTTATTGATATCTATAATTTCTGATTTTCCAGCTATTGACCATTTTTTAGAGAAATTATCTAACATTCTCATATCTGAATTAATTCTATTATTGAGCATTTCCTCTCCAACTATTTCGCCATTTAGATCAGCTGCGGTTATGAGTCCCTCTGTTCCACCGTGTTCATCAACTACCAGCAAGAACGGATTATAGTCTCTTACTATTGGAAATATTTCTGCTAGTGAACATGTCTCTATTATTTTTGTTACTGGTAAAAGGAATGGCTCTAATAATGTATCGGCTTCCATTTCGCCTTTTGATATTGGCTTAGCTAGATATCGCATATCTAATACACCTAATACATCATCTAAAGACTCACCAATCACAAAGAAGCGAGCATGTCGAGTTTTATCTACTTGTTTCATAAGTTCTGAAAAGGTTATATTTTTTGGCAAAGTTACCATTTCAGATCTTGGAATCATCACTTCTTTAACCTGTGTATCTTTTAAAGCAAAAACTCCTTCAAGAATATTCTTCTCATCTGGTTTTAAACCTGTTACGTTATCTGTTTCAATAAGAGTTTCTAATTCTCCAGCAGATAAACCCGAATTTAAAGAATCCCATTTGTTATTTAAATTGAACAAGCCTAAACAGGCGCTAGCAAAGAATTCTATTACCCTAACTATAGGATTCATACCTTTTCTAACGGCATCGAATATTGTAGTTAACCTTAATGCAGCAGATTCTGGATTATTAATTACTAGGGCTTTAGGAATAAGTCCAGAAACAAGAGTAACAACTAAAACAACAAATAAGAAAAATAGAAGATCATAAAATCTATTTGACAAAATATTGCTTTTCCAATAATCATTTGCAAGATTATTGCTGAGCCATCCAATTGCAATTAGTGAAATTGTTACTCCAAATTGAGAAGCAATTAATGAAGATCTAAAGCGTTTTTGAATTTTTAAAATTGAAAATGCTCCTTTCTTTTTTTCTTCTATTAACCTTAAAACTTTACTTGGTCTAATTAATAAAAAAGAGAGTTCACTTGCTGCGAAAAAAGCTGGGAAAAATAAAAGAAATAAAAGTAGAGTTATTTTCATTCAATGACAAATTAATAATGGGGGTGGCGAGGATCGAACTCGCCTTAGCCAAATTATGAGTTTGGTGCATTCACCAGATTGCTACACCCCCAGGGAAATTTATGTAATTTTAATTACATTGAATTTCAATATACAATATAAAAATAATATTTCAAAAAATACCTCATTTGGAAGTTTTTGTGAGATTTCTTTTTTTTCTTCTAATCTTTAAATATCAATTTAACTTTCACTAATGGGCCAATTTTCTGATAAGTATGATTTAAATAAAGCAAAATTGTTAAAGCAGTTAATTGAAAAATCTTACAAGAAAGGAAACTTCACTTTATCTTCAGGAAAAAAAAGCAGTCATTACTTGAACTGTAAACCAGTTTCATTAAATGGTGAAGGCTTAAACTTAATAAGTGATTTATTTTTAGAGTTGAAGGACTCAAGGTCAAAAGCTGTAGCAGGATTGACATTAGGTGCTGACCCTATAGTAAGTGGATTAATTGTCAAAGCAGCTTTACATGGCCTAGACCTCGATGGTTTAATAATTCGGAAAGAAATCAAAAAATACGGTACCAAAGCTGGAATAGAGGGTCCTATATTAGAAGAAGGAACTTTGGTAACTGTTTTAGAGGATGTCGTTACAACTGCTGGTTCAGTGATAAAAGCTGTAAAAAAGTTACGCGAAAATAATTATGTTGTTGAGGAAGTTTTGTCTATAGTTGATAGGCAAGAAGGGGGATTAAAAGCCCTTGAAGATGAAAATGTTAAATTAAAAAGTCTTTTTACAATAAAAGACTTTTTATAAATATTTCAAAATGCAAGATATAACAAAAAAGTTTTGGCTTGAAAAATTTGATTGTTTTTCTATTACTGGAAAAGATGCCAGAAAATTTTTGAATGGAATAACAACTGGTAATATTCTTAATTCAGAAAATAAATTTATCAAAACTTGTTGGTTAACTCCAAATGGAGTTCTCAGGTCATTAATTGAAATTATTTTTTTAGAAAGAAACTTAGAAGTAATTATCTTGTCGGGTAATACTAATGAAATAATTGATTACTTTAATAAAATTATTTTTCCAGCTGACGATGTACTTCTAAGTGAACCTTTCTTGATAAATAGAATTCAGGAAATTGATGAATCTAGTTCATGGAGAACTTACCAGCCTATTTTCTTCAAAAAAGAAGATAAAGAATTTGAAATATATAAAAATAAACTAAATTTACTAAATCCCAATGATTTAAAACTTTGGAAGATTAATCAGGCAATACCCTCATTAGAAATGGAAATAAACGGAAAAAATAATCCTCTTGAGCTTGGATTACAAGATCTTATAGATTTTAATAAAGGTTGTTATTTAGGACAAGAAACAATGTCAAAAATAAAAAATGTTTCTTCTTTAAAACAGGAAATAAGAATTTGGAAATCATTTGAATCTAATTTGAATTTAGACGTTGAAGATAAAAATTTATATATAAATTCTGCCAAGGATATTTCTGTAGGCAAAATCACTAGTTTTTTCAAATCAGATTCTCAAATAACAGGTTTAGCAATGATAAAAAGAAAATATTTAAAGGAAGGAAGTTATTTTTTTTCTGAAATTTTTGGAAAAATTATTATTAATAAATCTGTAGGATCAATTTTTCTTTAATTGATTTTTGATTAAATATTCTGCAATTTGTAGAGTAGCCAAACAATCATCTTTGTTATATTGGATAATTTTTTTTAAAAATATTTCGTTTTTTGTAATTTGATATTGAATCCACCAATAAAGGGCTTTCGAACCACTTACATTTTTATGCATCCATTCAAATCCAAGCCAATTAGAAACAGTTTTTAAGCCATAGTTTTTTAGTGGTAATACCCAAGACTTTCTTATTAAGGTATGTAAGTCAATAAATCTGGAGGAAAGTGAATCAATTTCTTCAAAACTAAAATTTAGTTCTTTAGCAATATTAATTATTGATATTTTTTCAGTTTCTCCGTAATGCAAAACTGGCCATTCCTTGTGTGAAAAAAGTATTTCAAGAATTTTCCTGTAAGATTCTCCTTTATTGTTTTTGAGATTTAAGATAGGTTCATAAATAAGATCTTCTTTTTTTAGAGTCAAATCATTTACTTTTAAAAATCCATATAAAAAATCATGCTTTTCATCTGGATTTGACTCAATATCAAATATATAAAATCCCGAACATATTTTTTCTAATAGATCTTCGGTATTTTTAATGGAAATGAAATATGGTTCTCCAGAAATATATGCTTGTGCTTGCTTTACAAATATGGATGCTTTTTCATACTTCTGATCTTTGAATTTAGATAATTTCTCTCCAAGTTGTTTTTCGCTATACGAAGCTAATGTTTGGGTATTAGTTATTCCGTTTGCTTTGAGTAACGAGGCCGTTTTGGACCCTATCCCATCTATATCTGTTAGATATCCATTTTCTTTTGCTTCTTTGTCACAAAATTTTTGCCAGGAACAAATAGTACATTTTTTTCTATCTTGAGTTATTTCTGGTATAGATCCCTCCAAGCATTCATTCAAATTTAATAAAACATTTAAAACTTTTTTTCTTAATTTTTTATTTAAATAAATTTCTTCAGCTTTAACTTTTTTATAAAAAGTTGAAATAACTAATCCTTTCTCAATTTTAGATTCTTGAAAAGATTCCAAAAGCATAGAACAAAAAGCTAAGTCGAATAAATGTTCTTTAGTTGTTTTGTGGCCTAACTTATAAACAACAGGTAAATATTTATATTCCCCCCATTTACTTTTACCTTTAGTCTTTAAAAGTAATTGTGGAAGTACCTCTACGTTTATATTTTGGAAAAGATTCCCTTTGATTTTTAATCCAATTACCCCTTGATAACCATTTTCACAGGCTTTTAATCCTGTATATATTTCACCATTACAAAATTCAGAGAAAATACGAAACTGATTAATTTTATCTATCGCTTTATGGGGAGACCAAACTTCATAAGATTTTTTACCCTTAAAATCGAGCCATGCTTTTCTTTTGCATCTTGTAAAACTTTTTAAATGAAGAGAATTCAAATTATTTTTTAAGGGAGGTTTTAAAATTGACTCATATAAATTAGTATAGATAATTAAAAGAAATCAAGGAAATTTGAGAGCTGATAAATTAGATAATATAAAATTTGGAACTGATGGTTGGAGAGGAATTATTGGTTTTGACTTTAACCTGTCCAATCTTTCAAGAGTTGTTGTCGCTGCATGTCAGGAGTTACATTATCAATACCATAAAAAAGTTAATTCAAAGAAAATTATTATTGGATATGATCGTAGATTTATGGCTTGTGAATTCGCCAAGCAAATAGTGCCTTTTGTAAGAGGATGTGGTTTCGAGCCGATCTTATCTGACAGCTTTGTTACAACACCCTCTTGCAGTTTCTATGCCAGAGAAGTTGGTTGTCTTGGAGCGTTAGTAATTACAGCAAGTCATAATCCATATAATTGGCTAGGTCTGAAAATAAAGAGCTTTAATGGATGTTCTGTTGACGAATCTTTTACAAGTGAAGTTGAAAAAAGATTAATGCTTGGAAATTCAATTGAAAAAATAGATGGTATTAATCAATTTGTAGATATTAAGAAATTTCATTTAGATAGAATTAAATCCCTTTTTGATATTGACTATATTTCTAAGAGATTAAAAAAAATGAAATTGAGAATTTTTGTAGATTCTATGCATGGTTCAGCAGCAAATTGTATGGCTGAGATTTTTGCTTCTAATGATTTAGAAGTTATTTCAGAAATCAGGAAAGATGCTGATCCTTTTTTTGGAGGAAAACCTCCTGAACCTCTTTTGAATTATGCAGATGATCTAAAACAAACACTAATAAAAAATTCAACAAATGAAGTGAAAACTTTAGGAATAATATTTGATGGTGATGGTGATAGAATTGCGGCAATTGATGAAAAAGGAAGATACTCTAGTACTCAAGATTTACTTCCATTCTTTATTAGCTATTTGGGCGAAATTAAAAATAATTCTTATCCAGTTTTAAAGACTGTTAGTGGTTCAGATATTATTAAAAATATATCAGAGAGTCAAAATAGAGATGTTTTTGAACTTCCAGTTGGCTTTAAATATATTGCTGAAAAAATGATTAAAGAAAAAATATTTATTGGGGGAGAGGAATCTGGGGGAGTTGGTTTTGGTGACTTTATGCCTGAAAGAGATGCTCTATATGCAGCGATGGTTTTATTAAATGGAATTGCTGAAAAATCTCAATATTTATATAAAACCTTAGATGAAATTCAAGAAGATTTTGGGCCAAGTTTTTATAAAAGAATTGATATTAAATTTCCAAATCAGTCAGAAAAAAATAACGTAAAAGAATTTATCATAGATAATATTCCTGAGAATATTAATAATCACAAGTTAAAAAGTATCTCAAAGATAGATGGAATAAAGTTGAGAATTGATAAAAATTTTTGGCTTCTTTTTAGGTTTTCAGGAACGGAACATCTTTTAAGGTTATATTGTGAAGCACCAAAAGAATCTTATCTAATTGAGGTATTAGAGTGGGGTCAAGAATTTATAAATTTAGCAGGAAAATAAGGATGAAAAATTTATATTTAGCGAGTAAGAATAAAGGCAAAATTGAAGAATATAAGAAATTGCTTGCTGGAGTTAATTGTAAATTATTACTCCAGCCAGAATCATTAGAAGTTGAAGAGGATGGACTGACATTTAGAGATAATGCAATTAAAAAAGCGAGTGAAGTTTCGAGAAAAACGAATAATTTTTCAATAGCAGATGATTCAGGTATTTGTATTGAAGCACTAGGTGGTAAGCCAGGCATTTACTCATCTAGATATGCAGAAAATGATCAGAAGAGAATTGAACGAGTTTTAAGCGAACTTAATGGAGTTCAAAATAGAAGTGCTTTCTTTATTGCTAATATTTGTGTTTGTTCCCCAAATGGTGAAGTGATTATTGAATCTGAGGCCAAATGTCATGGCAATATTATTTTAAACCCCAGAGGAAGAAGTGGTTTTGGGTATGACCCAATTTTTGAGGAGAGTTATACCAGATTAACTTTCGCAGAAATGAATAATGATATTAAAGACTCTTGTAGTCATAGAGGTAAAGCATTAAAAAAAATTATTCCAGATTTAATTGAAATTTTTTCTTAATTTCAATTAACCCAAGATCCATGAAGGCCATGAGGAATTGAAATAGGTAATTCATAAACAGCTAGTTCTTTTAAGTCTTTTGCGTCTAATATCACTAAATCGCTTCCTCTTCTTTCTCCGTTCCATATAAGTATAAATAAAAATCCCTCATCTTCTTTTGAAGAGTTTTCTGATGGAACCATAATTGGTTCACTAACAAATCCACTTGGACCTGCTGACCAAGAAATCTCTTCCTTAGAAGTTAAATTTATTTTTTTTATTGCTTGCAGTGGAGCGTTCCCCAGCTTTTGAGATGTGCTTGCCATCCAACTAAAAGTTGCTTTTAATCCTAAGTTTTTAGGATTAATAACAGCAAATTCACAACATTGTTCACTGTAAGTTTCAAGTTCACAAGTATTTGTCTTTAGATCGATAATTGATCTTTTCAGTTTTCCCTCTGGATATTTATCGAAGTCAATATCTCTAAAATTCTCGTCTGGACCTACTGATGGGAAATCATCATAAAAAATACTATCTAATACGATTTTGGAATCTTTTTCAAATGCGTTTACATGATGAAAAACGAATCCTTCTGGAGCATCTATTGTTAAAGGAGGCTGTCCTCTAAATAATCCACTTTCTCTGGGGATGATAAAAAACTTTGCCTTTTTATTTGGGTTTGACTTTAGACATTGTGCTGCTCCTCTTTGTCCCATTACAAATGGAAGAGGGTTGAAATCAATAGCATTCTGTAAAAATATTGCCCAATTAGTTGTAATTGCGAAATCATGAAGGAATGCAAAGCCATTAAAGGTATCTTTTCTGTCAAAAATGAGCTCTCCAGAATTTGTACCAGCGTTATCAAATTCCATTAATCTAATGGTACTTTTTGGCCCGGTTTGTACTCCAAAAGTGACTAAAAGTTCTGAAGATGCATTTGAGTTTAAGTCTGTTTTGGGATGAGCACTGAATGCTTCGTTAGGCTTGAGTACCCCTTTTAATGTTGTTAAACCAATAGTGTCAAGACTATCAGGATCCATTGCATGTGGACCTGCTGCTTCCCATAATGCGAGAATTTCATCTCCTAATTTAATGACATGTGTATTAGCGATATTCTTGAATTTTAGATCTAATGCATTATTTAAAATTCCTCCATTTTTTTGTGTTCCAAAAACACCTCTATAAATAAATTTATCTATTTTTTCTTCTTCCAAATAGCCTTTAGTTTTAACAAATCTATTTGTTAAGCAGGGCTGACCATTTTCGAATTTTATGGATGTTATCATCCCATCACCATCAAATGGATGATGAACCCATTGTCCACCTCTCTCTAATATTCCTGGTCCATTTCTTAATAATGTTCCATTTAAATTTTTAATATTATTACCTTTGCTAATTTTTAGAGGCTCTTTAGTTAGCTCCTTTTCTACATTTTGATAAGCACTTGACCAATCTTCTTTTTTAAAAATATTAAATTTATCAATTTTTTTATCTTGTAAATTAGTCACAACAAAACGATTACTTTCTCTATTTTCACCAAAAATCAACTGAATTGTGGCTAATTCGAAAAAATTCCTATTTTATTGTTTTTCTAACATTCCTTTACTGCTTGGAATTGTATCAGATCTTCTTGGATCTATCTCGGTAGCCATTCTCATTGCTCTTGAAAAAGCTTTAAAGCAAGCCTCAACTATGTGATGTGAATTACTTCCTCGTATTTGATTAATATGCAGAGTAATACCGCTATTATTTATAAAGGCAATAAAAAACTCTCTTACTAGTTCAGTATCATAATTTCCTATTCTAGGGGCTTTTAATTGAAGATCATAAGATAGATGCGGTCTACCAGAGCAGTCTAAAGTGACTTGAACTAATGCTTCATCTAATGGGGCAAAGAAATGTCCAAATCTGCCTATTCCTTTTCTTTCTCCCAAGGCTTTTGAAAATGCTTTGCCTAATGCGATTCCTACATCTTCATTTGTATGATGATCATCAATATGGGTATCTCCAATTGCTTTTATTTTTAAATCGAACAGACCATGACTGGATATTTGATGAAGCATATGATCTAAGAATGGTATCCCCGTATCAATCTCAGAAATTCCATTTCCATCTAAGTTTATAAATACAGAAATATCTGTTTCATTCGTTTTTCTTTTTATTTCAGATTGCCTTAGAGATGACATTTTTATGCAAAAAAATTAGTTTACATTCCATTAATGCAGTAACCCGCATCAACATAAATTGTTTGGCCTGAAATGCCGCTAGAGAGATCACTTAATAAAAAAGCAGCTGTATTACCTACTTCTGTTTGAGTGACTGTTCTGCGTAAAGGAGCCTTTTCTTCAACGTTGTGAATCATATCTAAAATGCCACCTATAGCAGAACTCGCAAGTGTTCTTATAGGCCCAGCACTTATTGCGTTAACTCTGACTTGTTTTTCGGGACCAAGTTCTGCAGAAAGATATCTTACTGAAGCTTCTAAAGCTGCTTTAGCAACTCCCATCACGTTATAGTTAGGAATCGCCCTTTCTGAACCTAAATAAGTTAATGAGACAACTCCAGCACCATCACTAAAAAGTGGTTTTGCTGCTTTACATAAAGGTGCTATCGAATATGCACTTATATTAAGAGCCCTATCAAAACCCTCTGAAGTGGTAGCACTATAATCTCCAATTAATTCATCTCGTCCTGCAAATGCTAGGCAGTGAACTAATCCGTCAATTTGCCCCCAATTGTCTTTTATATTTTTAAAGATTTCTTCAATTTGAGCTGGATTTTGAACATCAAGAGGCAAAAATAACGATGGGTTTAAAGGTTCAGTTAGTTCTCTAACTTTAGACTCGAATCTTCCCTTATCATCAGGCAAATATGTAATTCCAAGTTCTGCGCCAGCTTTTGAAAGTTGTTGAGCGATACCCCATGCTATTGAACGATTGTTGGCAATTCCCGTAACAAGAATTTTTTTGCCAGTTAGATTTAGAAGCATTTTGTTTATTATTTCTATTATTCTCCTATATAAAAGTACCTATCTTTACGGATTACTGCAAAATATACAATAATTTTCAAATATCAAATAATTTTTAACTTGAACATGGTAAGAACAAATTCTATGGTTTTGGAATTAGGTTTTAAATTGCCGAATTTCGAAATGTTAAATGCTAATTCTCCAAATAATCAATATTTTAATTCCCATAATCTAGATAATAGGCATTTACTTTTAATGTTTATTTGTGCCCATTGTCCATTTGTTAAATATATTGAGAATCAAATTTTCACCTTAAGTAAAGAAATTGAAAATACAGTTCAAACGGTTGCAATTTCTAGTAATGATATTGTCACTCATCCTTCAGATTCTCCTGAAAATTTGAGATTACAAGCACAATCACACGGATGGAGTTTTCCTTACTTATTCGATCAAGATCAAAATTTTGCTAAGGAGTTAAAAGCAGCTTGCACTCCAGATTTTTATCTTTTTTCCAATAAAGGAGATGGCAATTTTTTATTGTATTATCACGGCCAATTAGATGATAGTAGACCGGGTAATAATATCCCATTATCTGGTGAAGATTTGCGCTCTGCTGTAAGAGATTTGAATCAAGATAATTCTTCTCCTTCAAATCAGCTTCCGTCTTTGGGTTGCAACATTAAATGGACTCCTGGCAAAGAACCGAGTTGGTTTTAATGAATTAAAATGTTTTTTTTACCATAGCAATATGGTTTAGGGTTAGTATATTTATTATGAAGATTCCTCCATTTACTTTAGATAGGCAATATCAAGAAATTAGCTCTGAAATTGAGAGTGAGGTTTTTAAAGTTTTGAAAGAGGGTCAATTTATTAAAGGCCAACAAGTCACCATATTTGAGGAAAAATTTTCTAATCTAATTGGAGTCGAACATACTATTGGATGTAATAGTGGAACTGATGCTTTAGTGTTAGCTTTGCGCGCATTAGATATTGGTGTGGGTGACGAAGTTATTACCTCATCTTTTAGCTTTTTTGCGACTGCAGAGGCTATTAGTGCAGTTGGTGCTAATCCTGTTTTAGTAGATATAGATCCTGAAACTTATCTCATTAATACTGCACTAATAGAACAAGAAATTAATTCTAATACTAAAGCAATAATGCCTGTTCATCTTTTTGGAAATGCAGTGAATATGACTTTAATAAAATCATTGGCCAACAAATATGACTTAAAAGTAATCGAAGATTGTGCCCAGGCAACATGCACAATGTGGGAAAATTCAAAAGTTGGTAGTATCGGAGATATAGGTTGTTTTAGCTTTTTCCCTACTAAGAATTTAGGAGCTGCTGGAGATGGTGGAGCAGTAACAACATCAGATCAGAAGATTGCCCAAAAAATTAGAGAACTAGCTGTTCATGGAAGTCCAATAAGATATCATCATACTCAAATTGGATATAACAGCAGACTTGATACCATTCAAGCTGCCATATTAAATATCAAAATTAAATATATTTCTAAGTGGATTAATAATCGCCAAAAAATCGCTAGAAATTACCTTGATCTTTTAGAAAAAAATCCATTTATTAGTTTTCCTGAAATTAGCTCTGATTCAACTTCCCATTCTTGGAATCAATTTGTCATCAAATTAAGAAATGATAAATATTTTTTAAATGAAGATTTTGCAAATTTATTTGATACTGATTACAAAAAATATTATTCCTTAAGAAATTTGGTAAAACAACAACTTTTTGAAAAAGGTATTAACTCAATTATTTACTACCCAATTCCAATACATGCACAAATAGCTTACATAAATAAAAATTTTTCTAGAAAAAAACTTACCAATACAGAAAGGATTTGTACGGAAGTTCTTAGTCTTCCAATGTTTCCTGAAATATCTTATGAAGAGCAAGTTTATGTAGCAGAAAATTTAAATAAAGTTCTAAAGAATTGCATAGAGGAAATTCAAATTTCAGCGTAAAGTGATTTAAATAATTTTTGTTGAATATTGTGATTGACAATAGGGCTTGAATAATTATTTTTTTCTAAATTAGATATCTCCCCATTTAATAATTCTGAATTTGACACTTTAGATAATTCAGGAATCCAATATTTTATATATTCGCAAATAGGATCAAATTTTTTTGCTTGGGTATATGGATTAAAAATTCTAAGTGGTTTTGGATCCATACCGCTACTGGAGCTCCACTGCCATCCCCCATTATTTGCAGCTAAGTCTCCATCAACCAAAGTCTCCATAAATTTTTTCTCGCCCATTTGCCAATTGCATATAAGATCTTTTACCAGAAATGAAGCGACTATCATCCTACATCTGTTATGCATCCAACCAGTACTATTTAGTTGACGCATTGCTGCATCAACTATAGGTACTCCGGTCTCTCCGTTGTTCCAATGCTGAAACAATTCATTATTGTTTTGCCATGGAAAGTGATCCCATTTTTTTCTATATGGACCTTTCTCTAATTCTGGGAAATGAAATAAGCAATGTTGATAAAATTCACGCCAAACAAGTTCTTTTTGCCAAGTTTCAATTGATAGGTAATTTCCTTGATTTGAAAAATCTGAATTTAAATTTAATGTGGTATTCCAAACCTTTCTAATGCTGATGGTTCCGAATCTTAAAGATGCACTTAGGAAAGATGTCCCATTATGGGAAGGAAAATCTCGTGCAGAATTATAAGAATATATTTTTTTTTCGTTAATGAAGTTTTCTAATAATGTTTCTGCAGCATTCTCTCCAGGTCTGCATGGACAAATATTCGCACCAGCAAATTTGATATTTTTGATAAATTCCTCTAGAACCGAATCAGATAAATTTATTGTCTTATTTTCTTTGAGTTTATTATCTATATCTTTAAACTGGAAAACAACTTTATCTTGGTCATATGGACCTAATAAATTCATTTTTGATTTAAGGTTTTTATAAAAAGGCCCATAAACTGAATAAGGTTTATTATTTCCGGAAAATATTTTTAAAGGATCTACTAATAAGTGATCCCAAGTTTCAATAACTTGAATATTTTGTTCTTCTAAATTTTTTTTTATTTTTAAATCGCGATTAATCTCATAAGGTTCAATTGATCTATTCCAAAAAACAAATTTAGCATCTATATTCTTTGCTAATTGAGGAATTATTAATACCGGATCTCCTTCTTCCATGATTAATCTACTACCCATTTTTTTCCAATTATTTCCTAATTCTTGAAGCGAATTTCCTAGAAACCAAGCTCTTGAACTTGCATTGAAATCGTGTGAGTAATTTTTATCAAATATATAAGTTGAAGTAATAGCATTTGATAATGAAAATGCTTTGATTAAAGCTTGATTATCAAATATTCTTAAATCCTTTCTATGCCAAAAAAGTATTCTAGGTTTATTCATAATTTATCTAAAAATTGTTTAGCTCTAAACCAAGCCGTTACGGTTTTTGCGTCAAGAATTTCTTCCCCACTAGAAATAAGATTATCTAGCTCCTTGGGATCTAAAATTAAAACTTCTATATCTTCATCTAAATCTCCTTTAACCTCGGAATTGAGTTTGTTTAAATCACGAGCTAAAAATAAATAAATTTCTTCATCTGCATAACCAGGAGCAGGGACAAGAGTTCCTAGTTCGTCCCATTTGTTTGCACTGAATCCTGTCTCTTCTTGTATTTCTCTTTGAATTGAATTAATAGGTGTTTCACCTATTTCTAAGGTACCTGCTGGAAATTCTAATAAATACCTAGAAACAGCAAATCTATATTGCCGAAGAATGATAACTTTATTGTCTTTTGTAATAGGTACGGCCAATGCTGCCCCAGGATGTTTAATGTATCCATATTCACCTTCATGTCCATTTGGAAGCTCAATTCTATTTATTTCGAAACTAAATTTTTTTGACTTTAACTCAGATATTTTTTCTTTAAAAATGGATCTTTTTATAAGTTTTTTGTTGCCCATAATTTTTAAATGAAAATAGCCTAACAGTTATTTTTTGGTTTTGTAAATCATTCAATAGACCATTTTGGGTCATCAAACTTTTTGATTTTTTGGCTTCTACTTAAGATCTCAGAAAGTGGTGTAATAACGAAATTCCGATTCATGAATCTAGGGTGAGGTAATGTCAATTCCTCGTCAACCGTATAAAAATCTTCCCACCAAAGAATATCTAAATCGAGACATCTTGATAGCCATTTTTTACCCTTTGGCGCCTCTTCTCGTCCGAAAAATCTCTCCAACTTTTTTAGCTCTTTTAAAAGTAATTTCGCGTTTTTATTTGATGGTTTAGGGAAAGAATTACTTTTTATGAGTAATAAAGTATTTAAATAATTTGGCTGCTCATTTTCAACACCATGGGGTAATGTCTCATAAATTGAAGACCAAAAAAAGTTTGCATGGAATTTGCTTTTCTCTTCTTTTTTTTTGTTGGAACTATCTCCCCAAATATTTATTATTTCCTCTATTTTTGGTTTGCAAATTAATAGTGACTCAAGAGGGCTCCCGAATTTACTATCAATATTTGCTCCTAGGGATATACATAGTCCATTTTTGATATTAAGATTTGATAATTCCACTACAAAAAACAAAGTTATTGGATAAATTCTATATCAGGCATTTTTAAAGTGATTTTGAACCCCGAGTTAAAAGAAAAAGGAGAAATTAAAGATTTAATAAAGTCAAAGGATTCTTTTAGAGCTTTCCCTTTGGCCGCAATTACAGGTCATAGCTTATTGAAATTATCTTTACTTTTGGCAGCAGTTGATCCCAGTTTAGGGGGAGTGATTATTGCTGGCGGAAGAGGTACTGGTAAGTCAGTATTAGCGCGGGGTTTACATACTTTACTTCCTCCTATAGAGGTATTGGATAATGAATTAATACTGGAAAAGCTAACTGAGAAAAATAGTGGAACTTCATTAAGACCTATTGGTAGGAACCTAGATCCAGATAAACCAGAGGAATGGGATATTAGTACTAATAAATTGTTGGAGGAGGTAATTGGAAGTGATTATTTGAATCAAATTGAAGAAATTCCCAAAAAAGTAAGGGAGGCACCATTTATTCAAGTTCCTATTGGCATAACTGAAGATAGACTTGTTGGATCAATTGACGTCGCTGCTTCATTAAGTACGGGGGAACAAGTTTTTCAACCTGGAATTTTAGCAGAGGCTCATAGAGGTGTTCTTTATGTAGACGATATAAACTTATTGGATGATGGTATTGTAAATTTAGTTCTTGAAGCTACAGGAAGAGAGAAAAATAATATTGAAAGAGATGGTTTGAGCCTTTCTCATCCTTGCAAGTCACTTTTAATAGCAACTTATAATCCTGAAGAAGGTGCTTTAAGAGATCATGTTTTAGATCGTTTTGCGATTGTGCTTTCCGCAGATCAATCTTTTGATAATGTTCAAAGAGTTGAGATTACAAAATCTGTTTTAGCACATGCAGAAAATAATATTAAATTTTCAGAAAAATGGTCTGAAGAATCTGATAATTTATCTACTCAATTAATTTTGGCAAGGCAATGGTTAAAGGATGTCAAGATAACAAAAGAGCAAATAACTTATTTAGTGAATGAGGCTCTAAGAGGAGGAGTAGAAGGGCATAGGTCAGAATTATTTGCAGTAAAAGTTGCAAAGGCAAATGCAGCTCTTCGAGGCGATGAGAATGTAAATTCTGAAGACCTAAAAGTAGCAGTAAGATTAGTTATCCTTCCACGTGCAATGCAAATACCACCTGAAGATGATGATATTCAACCTCCTCCGCCAGAGGATCAGAGCCCGCCACCCCCACCTCAATCAAATAATGATGAATCGGAACCTGAGGCTAGTGAAAGTGAAGATAATCAAGAGCAAGAACAAGAAGAGGATAATTCTGATGTAGAAGAAGAATCTACTCCCGATATACCAGAAGAATTTATATTAGATCCTGAGGCATGTATGGTTGATCCTGATTTATTACTTTTTTCATCAGCTAAAGCCAAGGCAGGTAATAGTGGAAGTAGATCAGTGATATTTAGCGACAGTAGAGGAAGATATGTAAAACCTATTATTCCAAGAGGCAAAGTAAAAAGAATTGCGGTAGATGCTACTCTTCGAGCTGCCGCGCCTTATCAAAAATCAAGAAGACTAAGGAACCCTCATAAATCAATAGTTATTGAAGAAAACGATTTTAGGGCAAAGCTTTTACAAAAAAAAGCTGGTGCTTTAGTTATTTTTCTGGTTGATGCGAGCGGCTCTATGGCTCTAAATAGAATGCAAAGTGCTAAAGGTGCAGTTATACGACTTTTAACAGAGGCATATGAGAATAGAGATGAAGTAGCCTTGATTCCTTTTAGAGGTAATCAGGCTGAAGTTCTTTTACCTCCAACAAGATCTATAACTGCAGCAAAAAGAAGGCTAGAAACAATGCCTTGCGGAGGTGGATCGCCTTTGGCTCATGGGTTAACACAATCAGCGAAAGTAGCAAAAAATGCACTTTCTACAGGAGATATAGGTCAAGTTATTGTTGTAGGGATTACTGATGGGAGAGGAAATGTACCCTTAGGATTATCTCTTGGACAAAATGAGTTTGAAGAAAAAGATAATGAAAATCTGAATTTAAAGCAAGAGGTTCTCGATATTGCTGCAAAATATCCCATGCTTGGCATAAAACTCTTAATTGTTGATACAGAGCGAAAATTTATCGCAAGTGGTTTTGGTAAAGAATTAGCAGAGGCAGCTCAAGGAAAATATGTTCAATTGCCGAAAGCTACAGATAAAGCAATCGCAGCGATGGCTTTAAATGCTATAAATGAATTTTGATAGTACTTATGGATAAATTTCGTTAAGAAATTTTGAAAGTCCAATAGTTAAATCTCTTATTGATTTGGTTAATTCTTTATCTTTTGTTAATTTTGCAAAATCATCGCTCATATCATCCATTTTGCTGGAAATTGATCTTGCAGCATTAATTGTCAATTTAATATCATTGAGTGTTTCTTCATCGTCCAATGTAGACAAAATCTTATTCAAATGATTAGCAGCGATTGTAATTTCTGTTATTAAAGGTTTAACTCTCAGTATTTCTTGCTTTGACAAATAAATTAGTTCATCAAGGTTTTCTTGTGTTCTATCAAATTGGTCAATCGAGTTGACAATATTTTCAATTAGGTTTTCTTGATTTGATTCTTTTAGAAGTTGACTTATTTTACTTGTTATATTTGACAGACTTGATAATTGTTTCCCGGTGATTGTATCACCCTGACAAATAATTAATTTTGAATCGCAATTTTCGGATGTAGGTTTTGCATTGTTTTTAGGAATTGTTTTTTCGCTAGTTTCTAAAGCGACTTGCACGTCTCCTCCAAGGAAAGAATTAGTTACTACTCTGGCAAATGCTGGCTTAGGAAGAATAATTTCAGGATTATTTAGAACTATTTTTGCTTTAATTGATTCATTTGTAAACAAAATTTCTTCTATTGATCCCACTAAAATTCCTCTATAGGTAACTGGAGATTTTTTTGATAAACCGCTTGCATTATTGAATTCAGCAAATAGGTGCCAGCTTTTTGAAGATAATCTGACTCCTTTAAGCCAAACAGAAAAAAATGTAAATATTAAAATTCCTCCCAATAAGGAAAATCCAACTATTGAATCTCGTAAGCTTCTACGCATAATTCCTAAATGTCTTTGGGTTGCATTGGACCATCAAGTTTCCCATTACGAAATTGAAATACATAGGGATCATTACTCTCTTTGAATTCATCAATAGAACCTGCCCATCGAAATTTTCCTCCATAAAGCATTAAAACTTTATCAGATGTCCTTTCTATAGTACTAAGAACATGGCTTACTACAATAGATGATCCATTTGCTTTATCATTTGTTTTGTTAATTAAATCTTCAATTCTTGATGAGGCAATTGGATCCAAACCTGCAGTCGGTTCATCAAAAAGTAATAAAGGTTTAGTTTTCGCGTTAATAGTTTGATCTGTAATTAAGGCTCTAGCAAAACTTACTCTTTTTTGCATACCTCCACTTAATTCATTGGGAAGTTTATTCTCAACATTAAATAACCCAACCTCAGCCAAGCATTCACATACGATTTCATGAATCAACCTTTTAGATAAGTTTTTATTCCTTTTAAGGAGAAAACCTACATTTTCCTCAATAGTTAAAGATCCTAGTAATGCTGGGTTTTGAAAAACTAGTCTTACATCAGGAGGGTTATTTTGATCTAGTCTTAAATATGTTTGTTTTTCACCAAATATTCTTAATTCTCCCTTGGTGGGTAAAATGAGGCCTGCTAATATTTTTAAGATAGTCGATTTACCTGAGCCAGAGGGGCCAACAATTGCTAATTTCTCTCCATCATTTAGTTTAAAATTTAGTTGATTAAGTACATTAACCTCTCCCCAACTTATTGAGAGGTTTTTGGTTTCAACTGCATGTTTTGATTTTTTCAAACCTTTTATCAAGGAAAAAGTAATCGTTCTTTATATATATTGCCTATTTTTAGAAATAAAAAAAGGATGTATGAATTTCATTTATAATGAATCTATCTAGTTTTTTTATTTGCGAAAAAAATATTTAAGAGGTTTTTAATGAATAAACAAAAAAAAAGAATCAGAAGATACTATAGATATTTTGAAAAATCTAAATTTGTCTTGCTAAACAAAATTTTAAGAATCTTAAGTTGGCTTTTACCAGGCTTGGTAATAAAAAGATGGATGATTACTTCTGCAGTTGGATTTTTGACATCACTATTGGGACTGGCAATTTGGACAAATTTAACACCTCTTTATTGGCTTATTGGAATATTTATTAGGATCATAAGAGGCTTAACAAGTATTTTGCCAGTTTCATTATTAGGTCCATTAATTTTTGTGATTGGACTTTTTTTAATAGTGATTGGACAAAATAGAAGTATTAACTCTATTAAAAAAGCTCTTGCTCCAGAAAAAAGTACATTTTTAGTTGATGCATTAAGAGTTAAGAGTAAATTAAATAGGGGTCCTAATATTGTTGCAATTGGTGGAGGAACAGGCTTATCTACTTTATTAAAAGGCTTAAAAAATTACAGCAGTAATATTACAGCAATAGTAACTGTTTCTGATGATGGAGGAAGCAGTGGAATTCTAAGAAAACAATTAGGCGTGCAACCTCCAGGAGATATTAGAAATTGTTTGGCTGCCTTATCAAACGAAGAACCTATTCTGACTAGGTTATTTCAATATAGATTTTCAGGAGGTAGTGGTCTAGAGGGTCATAGTTTTGGAAATCTTTTTTTATCTGCTTTAACAACAATTACAGGTAGTTTAGAAAAAGCAGTACAAGCTTCTAGTAAAGTTTTAGCTGTGCAAGGTCAAGTTGTACCTGCAACAAATATTGATGTAATGTTATGGGCCGAATTAGAGGATGGTCAAAAAATTTTTGGTGAAAGTAATATTAGTAAATCAAAAAAATTAATTTCAAAGATTGGATACCTCCCAGAAAATCCCCCTGCTCTATCAAGTGCTCTCGAATCTATTAAAGAAGCTGACTTAATTGTTCTTGGCCCTGGGAGTCTTTACACTTCATTATTGCCAAACTTGTTGGTTCCTGAGATAGTAGATGCCTTACTACAAAGTAATGCTCCCAAAATTTATATAAGTAATTTGATGACTCAACCTGGGGAAACAGATGGACTAAATGTTTATCAACATATCAAATCAATAGAAAAACAATTATCAACTTTTGGGGTTAATACTCGAATTTTTAATGCAATTCTATCCCAAATTCAATTTGAAAAGTCTCCGTTAGTAGATTATTACGAAAGTAGGGGAGCAGAACCAGTTCGATGTAACAAAGAAAAATTATTATCTGAGGGTTATTATGTTTTGCAAGCACCATTGTATTCAAAAAGAATAACTCCCACTCTTAGACATGATCCTAGAAGACTTGCAAGAGCAGTTATATTTATGTATCGCAAATTAAAAAAATCAACCTAATAAGCATCTTGAAGCTCATAGAAGTCAGGTTGGATATAGTCTTTCCTCAATGGCCATCCTCTCCAGTCTTCGGGCATTAAGAGTCTTTTGGGATTCGGATGATCAATAAAATTTATTCCAAACATGTCATATGTTTCTCTTTCTTGCCAATCACTTCCTTTAAAAATGTTATACAAACTAGGAATTGATAAATCCGAATCTCTTTTTAAGAAGACTTTTAATCTAACTTCTTCAATCTTTTCGATTTTTTGTAAGTCATCAACAGTTATGAAATGATAGAAACTAACAAGTCTTTTACCTGGCCCCTCATCATAGCCACCTTGACATTGGAGATAATTGAAACCGTAATTTCTTAAGGCAGATACTGCTTCATATAATTTGTTAGGTTCCACAGAAATGTTTTCAATTCCTATGAGATCATCAGATAAAGATTGATTTGGAATTCCATCTTTAGTTAAAGATTGGCTTATAAACCCCTCTTTTTCTATTGAAGTATCTAAGGATGT
>QCCW01000002.1 GCA_003281125.1 Prochlorococcus sp. AG-347-N23
TAGGAGTTGATATAATTTCTATTCATGCTTCAGCAGGTCTAAAAGCCCTTAAGGATTCGAAGAAAGCATCTTTAGAAGGAGCCACCTCAGTAAGTGTTAAACCTCCATTTGTTGTAGGAATAACTGTTTTAACAAGCTTTTCTCTTAAAGATTTTCAAACTGATCTTGATAGAAATAATTCAATTGAAGAAAATGTATTGAGACTTGCAAAATTGTCTTTTGATGCTGGATTAGATGGATGTGTTTGTTCACCTTGGGAGGTAAAAATGTTGAGATCTATTTATAAGAATAATTTTGAACTTATTACACCAGGCATCAGATTAAATATCGAAAGTAAAGATGATCAAAATAGAATTATGATTCCCCGTGAAGCTCTAGATAATGGGGCTTCTAAGTTAGTCATTGGAAGATCAATATCAAAAGCTATAGATCCTAATAAAGCGCTAGTAGAAATATTTAAATCTATTGATTCTGATTAATTTTGGATTCTTCTCCCTTAAGCAATCTTGTTATGTTTGTTCTATGTTTCCAGATAACTAATAATGCCACAAATGTACTTATAAAAAAATATGAGTGTATAAATTTTCCTAGATAAAAAAACATAAAAATAGGAAGTAAGGTAGCAGCTGAAATACTAGATAAAGAAACAAATTTAGTTTTTGTTAGGACTATTAAAAAAATACCAAGAGATGCGAGTCCAACTTTCCAAGAAAGAGCTAAAAACATACCCAATCCAGTTGCAACAGCTTTCCCTCCTTTACCTCTAAGCCATATTGGCCAAATATGCCCTGAGATAGCTGATATACCTGCTATAACTTCTATTAATCCTTGATCTGTGTAATATTGAGCAATTTTTACTGCAATAAGGCCTTTCCCAACGTCAATTATAAATACAAAAAGTGCAGGCCATTTCCCAACATTTCTTAAGACATTAGTGGCTCCAGTAGATCCAGAACCTATAGTTCTTAGATCTATATTTTTGAGATATTTTCCAATTAAAAAACCTGTCGGAAGTGATCCTAAAAGATAACTTGCAAAAATTATTAAGATATTCATAAAGCCTAGTTTAGTTCAAGATCATCGTAAATTTCATTATCTGATCCAGCAAATGCCACCCATAATGGGAATTGAAGTATAGGAATTTCAACAGAAGTTTCTGCTGCATCAATGATAATAAATGGCAATTCTTCATTCGCTTCTAATCTATCAGCTCTCTCGATGACACCTTCAGGCCTTTCAAAAAGAACAATCCCACTATTAGGTCCAAAGTCATCCCTTGTGAGACCTAGTGAATCTTGAAGAATTCTTCTCCATTCACCTAATCGTTCAGGCTGCGAAGCTAAAATAAGAGTCTGAAACTGATCTCCATATAATTCGCCAAGAATAGATATTAACCCTGCTGATAGCAAGGCATTTTTTTGTCGAGATCCTCTACTTTCAAGAGAACCTCTTCCGCCCATATTAAAGAACCAATCATTCATAAATTCTATATCTGATGCATCAAGACTACGTCTTAATTTCCAAGGTTCAGCATAAAAATCAGGTTGTTCTGTGAAGGTTGAAAAGCAGCTTTTTATAATCTGTTCATCTGGTTTAAATGTTTCAGAAAGAGCAGGAACATTAGCCAGATTATTTTTGCTATTGTCTTGTTTTTTTTCATCAAGGGGAGATGGCTTTACGATTATGGGTTGAGAAACTAATTCAAGTTTCTCTACATTTTGTGAAAGATTCTGCAAAGCCCCAGTTAAGTACTCTTGAAAGCCTTTAACTCTTTTAGCAATATTATCTGATTGACCCTTAAAATTTGACTCAATATCTTTCTCTAATTCAATTTTTTTTGTTTGCAATTCTTTTATTTCTCTAGCTAAAGAGTCTTTTTTTGTAATAAGATCGCTAAGAATCTCATTAGAAATTTCATCAAAAGATTTTTTTAATTTCGCATTGCTTAGGGGAATCTTTTTATTTTGTGTTGCATTTTTCTTACTAGTTTGTTTGGTTTTACCATCTGAGATTGACTTGCCTACGATTAATTCCTTCTCAGGATTATTATTTGAAATTTCTGTATTGGTCATTTAAATAATTTTGATGAATTAGCAAACACTGAATTTTAGGAGTCTTTAATTTCCAAGGAGTCAACCTTTTTTAAAAGTTCATCTTTTAATTCCCGTGGATTAAATAATATTGGTAATAAATGAGGACTGGACTTTTCTCTAAAATAAAAGATACCTGGAATTACGGGGAAAAAGAATTTCCATGATATCCAGTTCTTAAATGGAAAAGTTCTAATTTCTTTACCTAATTGTAAAACGATAAAATCCTCATTTGTTATTTTTATTCTTAAGGTAAATGACTGAAGCAATAAAAAAAAGCTAAAAGACGCAAAAACTATCGTTGGCAGAGAACCAATATTCAAAAATAAAAGCATAAAACTTAAAAAAATAAGAATGATTGGTAATTGAAATGATGGTGATATTATTACTGGTTTTTCTTTTTTTGATTTAGAGTTAAACATAGATCATCCAAATAAAATTTGTGTTAGTAATACATCCATTAAAGATACAGTAACGAGAGTCATTACAACCGCTCCTGTTGTACTTGTTCCAACTTCTTTTGGACCTCCTTTTGTTGTGAGTCCATATCCGCAAGCAATAATTGAAATAAGTAATCCGAATACTACAGATTTTATTAACATTGAAGTTAAGTCTGAGCTAGTTAAGCTCACATTACCTGATCTTACAGATGTCCAGAAAACTATTGGAGGAACTTTATAAAAAATTGTGCTCCAAATTTGTCCACTCCACAAAGCTACAGATAAAAACAAAAGACACTGTATCGGAGACATTATTACCATCGATAATAACCTTGGGACTACCAAATATTGGACTGGTTCGGTTCTTAGCATTGTTATAGCCTCAATTTGTTCTGTAACTTTCATAGTCCCCAGTTGAGCAGCATAAGCGGTGGCAACTTTTCCAGTCATTAATGTAGCAGTTAGAAGAGGGGCCATTTCTCTGGCCATTCCTACCGCTAATAAACCTCCTATTTCACTTGATACACCCATGCTTGTAAGTTGTGAAGCAACTTGAATATTAAAAACTGTACCTGCTGCTATTCCTGTAATTAATACAATTAACAAACTTCCAGGACCTGACTCCATTAGTTGGTCAAAGAGATCATTTTTGGAAATTTTACCTCTAAAGATAAAATTAATTGCCTGCCCTCCAATGATTAAGCTGTTTAGAAGCCTTTTAAAAAACTTAGGATAATACATATCTCTATATTAGTTCGTAATTAATTTCCGATCCCATTTCCTCATGATTAAAAGACCAACTATTACCAAAATTGAGGGTATAAAACCAATGCACAATCTAATAGTTAATTGTGCTGAGGTGCATTGTTCGATGATATTTAAACTATCTTTATCAACAATGCATGATTGATAACCAGATAAATACAACAAAAATCCTAATAATTGAACACTAAACGCAATGCCAATCTTCTGAATAAGCACCATCCAAGCAGTATATAATCCTGCTGGTTTCTCTGGATCTTCATCTATTGCATCAGGAAGTAATGACCATGGGATAAGAAAAGCAGTTGAAGCTCCAATACCAATAAGACAGATTATGAAAATTAAAAGAATGAACAAAATTGTGTTACCGGCATTTAGAAATAAAATATCCTCAACCCCTGAAACTCTTGATAAAGAAGGTAAAAGTAAAGCTGCCGTACATGAAATAATCCACATTATCGCTCCATAATTTAAAGCTGATATTCTATTCAATTTATTAGATACTCTTGTCCATATTTGTAAACCTATTAAGGCGCTAATTTGGAAAGGTATAGGGATCCACTTCGCAATATGTGCTGGTACATTCAGTACATCCTCTACATAGATTAAAGCTACAGTTTGCATCAATTGTAAGGCGCACCAAAGGAGAATATAAAGCGTAATAACTTTGAGAAATTTTTTATTTCTGAAGATCCTTTTGAATTGAAGTGTTATAGGTTCAACTTTTCCTGAAGGTCGTCTTGCTTTTTTTGCAAATGGGGCTAATCCCCAACAGGATATTAATGTGGTAGCAACTGCAATAGAGCCACTTATTTTACCCATTAAAAAATATTCATCATTTGCTGATCCTTCAGAACCTAAGACAATTCCAGCAATTATCAAACCAGTTAGTCCCGCAATTATTGAGCCAGTAAATCTAGATGCGTTTAATCTTGTTCTTATGGTTGTTTTTTCAGAAATTTCTGTCGATAAGGCTGCAAAAGGAAGATTGATACTTGTATAAGCAGTCATTACGAATATAGAAATTATGGCATAGTAGATAGTCTTGGTTAGCACTGAACCAGTTGGTGTCCACCATATTGCAGCTAAAGAGAAACCAAGAGGAACAGATGCTGCCACCATCCACGGTATTCTTGGCCCCCATCTTGATTTGGTCCGATCACTTAACCATCCAATTAACGGATCATTTACTGCGTCCCATATCTTTATTAACATCAATAATGAACCTGCAATTATTACTGGTAATCCAGCAGAAATAAAGAATTTGAAAAGAAAAAAACCAAATTGCGTCGCGACTAAGCCTGTACCTGCATCTCCTAGTCCATAAGAAAACATTAATCTTGTTGTTGATCTAATAATATTTTTTTTCGAGTGTGAATTTTCCAATCTTTTTACTCTGTTGATTGTTTGATAATGTATTATTGCAATGGTAATTCTATTACTTAATGCGGGCGTGGTTTAGTGGTAAAACCTCAGCCTTCCAAGCTGAAGATGCGGGTTCGATTCCCGCCGCCCGCTTTTAGAATATATTATTTTTCCCCCAAAAAACTTCTTCTGAAATGATTAATAAAGAGCTCCTACTCTTTATTGAAACAGATTTTTCATTAACAGTTATGGGTTCGAAAATTTCAGACATACTAGTATCGATAACCTTTAACCAATTGTATTTACATTTTGGCAAAGGGAAATCGATACTTTTTGAATATGCATTTAAACCTATCCAGACTAGAGGATTATTTTTGCCTTTGTTAATGCTAAAGGCAACTGTATGAGACCAACTACTCCAATCGGGGCTATCTAACTTTGTTCCATGCCAATGATATGTTGGTATATTTTCATGGTTTTGATTATTAGGCAAGAATGATGGATTGAAAATGTCTATAAGTTTTTTTCGAATTTTTATAACGTATTTAAAATATTCTAATAATTCCAAATCTTGTTGACTATGATCCCAATTCATACAACCCAATAAATTATTTTGGCACCAAGAATTATTGTTGCCGCCTTGGGATCTTCCTATTTCATCACCCATAAGTATCATTGGAACACCTTTAGAAATAAGTAAACTAAGAATAAGATTTTTTTGCTGTCTTTTTCTTAAATCTTTGACTAAAAAGTTTGTAGTTGGCCCTTCTATTCCATGATTCCAAGAATTATTATGGTTATCACCATCTCTATTTTGTTCTCTATTGGCAAAATTATGTTTTCTATTAAATGTTACTAAATCTTTTAGAGTGAATCCATCATGTGAAGTAATAAAGTTTATTGATTTTGGGAAAATGTCATCCTCTTTATAAAAAGATGGAGTACCTTTTATTTTATCGCTCATATTCCAAGCGGTATCTTTGTCTCCCTTCCAAAATCTCCGCAAGTCATCTCTGAAATGACCATTCCATGTGAAAGTATTCTTCGATGGGAAATTACCTAATTTATATAAACCACCACAATCCCAAGGTTCACTTATTAACTTGATGTCAATAAGTTCTGGCTCACATTCTATATCTTCAAAAATTGGAGGATTATCGAGCGGCGTAAGATTTTCTCCCCTTGAAAGTGCAATTCCTAAATCAAATCTAAAACCATCAACCCCTAATTCAGTCGCCCAACACTTTAATGATTCAACAATTAGTTTTCTAACTAATCCTCTGTTTGCTGCAATAGTATTACCACACCCAGAAACGTCCTGATAATTTTTATCTTTTCCAATAAAATAGTAGAGGTTTTCATCTATACCTTTCCAAGATATTGCAGGCCCCTGAGTATCACCCTCAGAAGTATGATTGTATACAACATCTAAGATGACCTCAATCTTTGCTTTATGACATTCCTCTACTAATCTTCTAAATTCCTCTCTATTATTTTCGGCGGATTCATTTGAAACATATTCAAAATGCGGAGTAAACCAATTTATCGGACTATAACCCCAAAAATTTTTTAAACCATTTGGAGCATCAGTTGGATCAAAACAAAAAATTGGTAGTAATTCAATTGTTGTAATACCAAGTTCTTTGAGATAAGGGATTTTTTTTAAAAATTGCTTAAAAGAACTTTCATTTTTATCAGTTGATTCATTGAAGGCTTTGATATGAAGTTCATATATAATTGTTTCTTCCCAAGAATGTTTCGGTCTTGGATAATCCTCAAAATTAAATAATTTCCTATCGCAAACAACGCTTTTAAGACAAGAATTAGTGTTTTCTTGGTTTTTTAATGCATTTTCTCTTTTATAACTTCCCCATCCAGTAATACCCCTTGAACATGGATCAAGTAATACTTTTTTTTCAAAGTTATTATTAATTTCATTATTTTTTTGTTTTATTCTAAAAGCATAAATACAACCCTCATTTAGATTTTCTATTTCCGCATGCCAGTATGGACCTGTATTATGATCCTGATTTAGTTTAAATATAGTTTTTGGGGTAATAGAGTCTTCTCTTTCAAATAATAAGATTTCTACATATTCTGCATTTGTGGCTATTAAGGAAAAATTAACTCCTTCTGAAGTTAGAGAACTTCCTAAAGGAAATGGTTTACCTTTATTGATATGATTCACTTTCTAATATCATGGATTAGTTAAATATTGGGATAATTTTATTCAAATTACTGATAACTGAATAATAGATACAAATTTTAAAAAAAAACTTAAATTTTATGTTTCACTAATCAACTTTATTAAATCTTTAAGAGTATTAATTTTCTAACTAATTGAAGCTTAAACATTCACCTGCTCAGTGCATAAAACGTTAGAGAACAATTTTATTAATGAGACAACAAGGTTTTTCTTGATTTCAAAATACAAATTATGCTTTTTCATGTGATGAGAAGGAAATATATATGAAAGTTAATAAAAAATAATAAATAGTTCAAATTCTTAACTTTATTACTATTTGATATCAATCCTCTTGATAAATAAAGTTAGATTTTTTAATTCTAAATCCAGTCCTGCCAATAGATTTAGCTGTTTTCTAAATAAAGAGGTTGTTTTTTGTTTAAGAAGAATTTGAGGCTATAAAAATAAATAATGTAGCTAAAAATGTCCCTAAGATTTGTATAAAGCTTTGCGCCGCCGGCATTTTCGGTTGCCGTATTTGTATTTGCTCCATATGATGTGCAAGTTCGAGGTTTTTAGACTTGATTTAAACTCTTGTCTATTGAATCTCTGCTTTACAAACAATTCAATGAACAAAGCTGATTTAGTAAATCTTGTTGCTGCTCGTACAGAGCTCACAAAAACGGATGTTTCTTTAGTTGTTGATGCAGCTATTGAAACTATTGTTGATTCAGTAGTGGAAGGCAAAAAAGTCTCCCTACTAGGATTTGGTTCTTTTGAGCCAAGAGATCGTTCTGCAAGACAGGGATTAAACCCTAAAACAGGCGAAAAAATAGCTATACCTGCTAAAAGAGTTCCAACATTCTCAGCAGGTAAACTTTTTAAGGAAAGAGTTCAAGGGTAATCTTTTATCTATTACTTTCTTTAATGCTGAGGTGCTCTTCTAGGGCATCTTTTTTTTTGGAATAAGATGCCTTTAAATCAATGACTATAATCTTTAAAATGGTATCAAAAATTTTGAAGTCTTAAAAGTAATGAAATATTTAACTTTTTTATTCCTAAAATTTTTGTTGTTATCTAATTTTGTCATAGCAGAAACAATACCAACAAAATCAAAGATTTTAAAAGAAGCTAGTTATTGCATTAAATATTCTAAAACCAAAGTTTGTAAGGATTTAGTTTCTGACTTAGAAAAACTTCAATTACTTGTATTTGACCAAAATAGATTCAAATGTCAATCAAGTTTATTGGGTATGCAGTCGGCAATTATTGAAGCTTATTTTTTAAAAAATTTATCAAATGAGATAATTTCATTTATGATCCCATATGTGATTAAAAATTGTTAATTATTAAGAAATTTCATTTTTTTGGAATATTATAAATCTTTGATTTGAAGTATTAATGGTAAAAGGTTTCTCCGATAATGAAGTTAAAAGTGATACTGAAATAAAAGAACAAAAAAAAGAAAAAAAAGGCTTAGCAGCTTTTCTTAAAGGTAAGAAATTTACTTACACTTTGCCAGGCAAAAAACAAATAAATATTTTTGGATCAATAGTATTAGGCTTAAATATGATTTTAATCTTGCTAGTTATCCTTTATTTAAAGAATCAAGAATTCCATGACTTTGTTTTTAATGTTGGTCGTTAAATATTTTTAGATCGAAAAAATTTTTTAAATGATATATTTAAATTTTAGAAATTCTTATGAAGGTAGTAAATTTAGTTTTTCAAGTATTTTTTATGTTAGTAATCCTTCTGTTTTTGATATATTTTCTAACAGGTTATGATTCTGCTTTTGAGGCAGACCAGAAATGTCATTCATATCTTTCAAGCTTCGATAACATATCTGGAAATTATGGTTGTGATCATGACACTGAGACACATCAGTGGATACTTTACGAGTCAAGTAACAAAAACGAACCAGCTAATATTATTAAAAAATTTAGGTACAAATTTTTATAACTCAAATTTTTTATAAAAAAACTTTGCACCCATTATGGATATTATCGCAGTAATTGTGAAAGTAATATACTGATATACGCTTCCTTCTAAGTAAATCTTATTTTTATAAAGTGGATAATCAATGAGAGAACCTAATGTTCCCCAAATTATTACCCATATAGATATGTAGAGGATTGCTTTTATTGGATTAGATTTTTTTTCTTCCATTTTTAATTGATACCAAAAATTGAAGAAGTCACAGGTCTGCCGCTAAAAACTAACTCGGTTAATATGAGCATTAAGAATCCAATCATGGCTGCTCTACCATTCACAAGCTCTGCGCTGCTATTAAATCCAAATACATTCTTTACCTCATCCCCTTGATTGTCTACCCATTTTGAGTCTTCATTATCAGTTGATGATGTATTAGTAAAATCATCATTTTCATTTTCCATTTGTAAGTCGTCTTCTTTCATAGATTTTTAAACTATTTTAATAATTTTTGAAGTAATTTATTATTAAATAAAATTCTAGATTATTAAAGAAATTAAGACAAAAATTATTATCCATAAAAATTGTAATCTCAAAATTAATTGACAAATTAATTTGATTTTTTCTACATTGCAGTTATCTCCAGTTTCATTAATTATTGGCTTTTCAATAATTTCATTTTTATATTTACTTTTGCCACCTAATTTAATGTTGGAAATATAGGCAAATATAGCTTGTGAAATTCCAGCATTGGGCGAATCATATTTTTTACCATCAAGATAACTTTTTTTTATGATTGATCCATACTCATTAACTTTCGAGCTAACTAAAGGTAATGTTATTAAAACTAATCTTGAAGGAATAAACGTAAAAATATCTTCGATTTTTGCACTGAAAAAACCTAAATATCTAAAGTAATCATATTTGTAACCTATCATTGAATCTAAAGTGCTTATTGCCTTATAAGAAAATCCAAGTGACAAAGGCCCTGGCAGGAAAATTGAAAACCTCATCAAAACAATTCCAATAAAAATCCAAAATAATGGCCCAAATATTCCATCAACAGAATTTTCGGTAAGGCTCTCAGTACTTGATCTCAAAAGATGTTTGATGGTGGATGACCTTACATCCCTACTAACTATTCTTTGAACCTTCTCCTTGATTATTCTCTTATTTTGAATATTAATTTCTTTGCGTTCTATAAGCTCTGCAATTTCTTGCACACTTGAAATAAGTCCTCTAGCCGCAATACAACTTGAAAGTCCAAAAAAAATAAACAATCCACTAAAAAAATGATTTCCTAAGTTTACATAACTAAGTTCTATCAATTTCCCTAAACCAAAACTCATTCCAATAGTGGATATAGCTACGAAGAAACCACCCCAAAATAATATATTTTTATTTTCTCCAAAACTATTTATTAGGTAATCAGATATTTTTTTTATGTAAAAGCCAATTATTTGAACGGGGTGGATTAAGAATCTTGGATCGCCGATCAATAAATCAAAACCAATCGATCCAAGAAATAGTAAAAATAAATTTATTTCAGCCAACTGAACATCGAGCGCAGACCTTTACCAACTTTCTCAATTTCATGTTTTGAGTTCTCTTCTCTTAATTTTGTCATAAAGGGTTTGTTTTTATCGCATTCTTCCACAAAATTCTTAGCGAAAGTTCCATCTTGAATATCCTTTAGAATTTTCTGCATTTCTTTCTTTGTATCACTATTGATAAGTCTTTTACCACTTACATAATCTCCATATTCTGCAGTATTTGAAATGGAATCTCTCATTTGAGATAAGCCTCCCTTCACCATTAAATCAACAATAAGTTTAACTTCATGTAAGCATTCGAAGTAAGCAAGTTCGGGCTGATATCCTGCCTCCACAAGAGTTTCGAAGCCTGATTTGACGAGTTCTGATAATCCTCCGCATAAAACTGCTTGTTCTCCAAATAAATCAGTTTCTGTTTCTTCTTTGAAGTTTGTTTCAAGAATCCCAGCTCTCGTTCCACCAATCCCTTTAGCGTAAGCCATCGCCAATGATCTTGCATGCCCGGAAGAATCCTGCTCTACTGCAAATAATGCTGGAACTCCTTGACCATTCTGATATTCCCAACGAACTGTGTGTCCAGGTCCTTTTGGAGCAATCATTACAACATCTACAAAACTAGGAGGTTTGATAAGTCCGAATCTTATATTGAAGCCATGAGCAAAACTTAATATCTTTCCTTCTTTTAAATTTGGTTCTATTTCTTTAAGGTAAACATCTTTCTGAAACTCATCTGGGAGGAGAATCATAATCCAGTCTGCTTTTTCGCAAGCTTCAGAAACGCTAAATACTTGTAGACCATCGCTAATAGCTTTACTTTCAGACTTACTCCCTTTATATAATCCAACAATTACGTCCATTCCGCTATCTTTGAGGTTTAGGGCATGTGCATGACCTTGTGAACCATATCCAATAATAGCTATTGTTTTATTAGTTAAAAGACTTAGATCTGCATCTGTGTCGTAAAAGAGTTGGGTCATTAGTTGTAGCTGCTTTGCATTTGATAATTAATATTTTAGACATTAAAGGTGTAAATAAACCAAAAAATTATAAATTTAAAAATGAAAATTTAAATATTGGATTTTAGAAAATTTAAGACTGATTTGCTTCGCTTGGATGCGTAATTACTCTATCAATTAAGCCATAGTTTTTTGCTTCTTCCGCACTTAAAAAATAATCTCTATCAGTATCCTTTTCAATTTTCTCAAATGATTGGCCTGTCATATCTGCCATAGACATATTTAACATATCTTTAATTCTTAAAATTTCCTTAGCTTCTATTTCAATATCACTTGCTTGACGTTGAGAAGTTCCTCCTAGAGGTTGATGAATCATTATTCTGCTATGAGGCAAAGCAACCCTTTTACCTTTTGTGCCAGCGGCCAATAGAAACGCTCCCATTGAAGCTGCGAGGCCTACGCAGATTGTTACCACATCGCTTTTTACATATTTGATGGTGTCATATATTGCCAAGCCAGCAGTAACTGATCCTCCTGGGCTGTTTATATATAGATAGATAGGTTTGGTATTATCATCAGAATCTAGATAAAGCATTTGTGCAACAAGGCTATTGGCAATACCGTCATTCACTTCTTGTCCAAGAAAAAGAATTCTTTCAACACCTAGTCTTGTATATATGTCAACCCATCTTTCGTATTGACTTCCTGGAAGTCTGTAAGGCACGCTTGGAGTTCCTATTGGCATGATTTTAAAATAGTTTTGTGAAGGTTAAATTTTATTTGGTAAATCTTTTTGACTTGTGAGTATTCTGTCGATAACTCCATAATCTAGGGCTTCTTGGGGATTGAGATAACTCATCCTGTCAGAGTCTTTTGAGAGTTCTTCGATAGTCTTTCCAGTATTACGAGAAAGAATCTCAAGCATTGATTTTTTATTTTTCAAAACTTCCTCAGCTCTTATTTGGATGTCGGTTGCTTGGCCTCTTGCTCCGCTTATAGGTTGATGTAAAACAATAGAAGCATGTGGAAGAGCTGCCCTTTGTCCCTTAGTGCCAGATGAAAGGATAACTGCAGCAGTCCCCATTGCTTGTCCGATACATATTGTGTGTACTGGAGGCTTGATGTAGCTTATTGTATCGCAAATGGCGAAAGCTTCTGTTTCAAAACCAACTGCGTCGCCGGTGTACCAACTTGTTCCTGTTGAATTGATATAGAAATAGATTGGTTTTTCAGGATCCTCAAATTCAAGATAAAGAAGTTGAGCAATGATTAGCTCAGTTACATCCATTCCTAGTTGTCTTTTCGCATCATCATCTGAAAATAATGGTAAACCAAGATAAACTATTCTCTCTTTCAATAAAAGAGAGGGGAGATCTGGGGGTGGAGTCCTCATGACGGTGTTTTCGCCGTAATAAGGAGCAGATACAGTCATTTGTATCACGAAATTAATATTGTTTAGATTGTAGCTAGATTTAGCCCTGTGTCGCTGGTGATTTAAAAGATTTGTTTGACTCAGGATTATTTATTAGTTTTCCAAAGACCATTCTTCCAGTGGGAGTTTGTAATGCTCCTGTGATAACAATATCTAATCTGCTTCCCACAAAATTTTTTGCTTCGTCAATAACAACCATTGTGCCATCATCTAAGTATCCAATACCTTGCATTTTTTCTTTGCCTTCTCTCACGATTTTTATATTGAGTGATTCTCCTGGTTGTACTTCTGGCCTTAAAGCAATAACTAAATCACTCAAATTCATAACTTTTAATTCTTTAACTTCAGCAATTTGAGAAAGATTATAATCAGCCGTAATTAAAGTTCCTGTCATATCCTCAGTAATTTTTAAGAGTTTTTCATCTACCCCATTACCTTCATACTTTGTTGGGTTTATTACAAGTCTTCTCCCGTATAAATCTCTTAATTCTTTTAATAACTTGAGACCTCTTCTGCCTTTCGACCTTTTCTCATTACTGCTTGAGTCAGCTAATGTTTGTAATTCGTCAATTACACTTTGAGCAACAATTAATTGACCTTCCAATAAGCCGCAATTTAATAGGCCATTGATTCTTCCATCAATAATTACGCTGGTATCCAGAATTTTTGGACTTGCAGCAGGGAGGATCCCTTCATTGACCAGATATGCATCAGTATTATTTGGGTTGAATAATCTCAATAATGTCCTTCCGTGGGTATCTGCCAATTTATAACCAAGCACACCAAAGAAAATGTTGCTTAATATAGCTGCTAAGGGTTTTGCGAAAAAAACCTCTCTAGGGAAGGGAATTAATAGTATTGGAGCAAGTAGTAGATTCGCAACAAGTAATCCTAAAATTAATCCAACAGACCTACTTATTAGCAAGTCCGTTGGCATTGTTCTTATTTGATCAAGAAACGTCTTTCTAAGTTGAAGGAATACAAAACCAGCCGCTAATCCTACAAAAAAACCTATTATTGCTAAAACAATTCTAAAACCTTCTACATTAGATACCTGTTTAAGTATGTCCACTGGCAATAAATCAACACCAAGCCATCCTGAAGCAGCCCCAGACAATACAAATAAAATTAATACTATGATATCTGTCATATCTATAATCTACTAGGATTTATTAATTGAGTAAATAAGGACTTAATTTTTTTCGATCCTAAATACTTTTTTGGAGCTTAAAAATGAATTTAAATTATGAATAAGTCTCCAAGAAGTGCTTATGTGCACATTCCTTTTTGCCACAGAAGGTGCTTTTATTGTGATTTTGCAGTCATTCCATTAGGAAATAAAGTTGAAACTTTACAAGGTTATGGAAGCAAAACTGTTAAAGAGTATTTGCATTTTTTATATAAAGAAATATTGTCAATTAAGCATAAATCACCTCTTTCGACAATCTATATCGGAGGGGGTACCCCATCAATTTTAGATCCTACCCAAATCAAAGAATTAATTGATCTTTTTAAAGACAATTATGGAATTGACTATGGTGCTGAAATTACTATGGAGGTTGATCCAGCTAGTTTTACTCAAGATGATCTTTTAGGATTCTTAAATGCTGGGATAAATAGATTTAGTCTCGGAGTGCAAAGTTTTAATAATAAGATACTTCAAAAGTCGGGAAGGCGTCATTTGAAAGAAGATGCAGAAAATTCTTGTTTTTGGTTGAAGAGAGAATATGAGTCTGGGTCAATCAAAAGCTGGAGTTTAGATTTAATTCAAAACTTGCCACTTAGTGGATTTAAAGAATGGCAAGATGACTTAAAAAAAGCAACAACATTTTCGCCACCGCATCTATCTATTTACGATTTAAATATTGAAAATGGCACTGTTTTTAAAAAATTAGTTAATTTAGGAAAATTAAAACTCCCAAGTGATGAACAAGCTTTTAGAAATAGTAAATCAACTCATTTAATTTTAAAAAACTCAGGGTATTCAAGATATGAAATCTCAAACTATTGCCTCCCTGGACATCAATCGAGACATAATAGGGTTTATTGGAGTGGTTTAGGCTGGTGGAGTTTTGGTCAAGGTTCTACTAGTTCACCTTGGGGGGAAAAGTTAACTAGACCAAGAGTTAGTAAAGAATATAAAGAATGGGTAATTAAACAATATGAACGTAATTTAGATTCATCCCTAACTAATAGGGAGTTTGTCTATAAAGAACTTGATGAAAAAATAATGTTGGGATTAAGACTCAAAGAGGGTGTAAATATCAAAGAATTGTTTAAAGAACAAAACTGGGAAAACAAAAAATTTGAAAGCAACTTTAGTAAATTGCTTGAAGAATGGGAAAGATTTCTTGATAGTGGACTTTTAGTAAGAAAGGGGAATAGATTCTTTTTAAGTGAGCCTAAAGGAATGGAACTAAGCAATCAAGTTCTTGTTTCTATGTTTAAGTGGTGTGATGAGATTATTTAAGCCTTTCAGAGTCTACCCATTCTTTTAACTTATCCTTAAATAATTTCTTCCCTTGGATAATCGGTGGGCAAAATGGTGGTTGTTCATCATTGAGGCCTAACAAATCTGCAGTAACTCTTACTTGCCCATCGCAATAATTACCTGCACCGATGCCTATTGTGGGAATTGTTAAAGAATTTTGTATTTCTTTAGCAAGCAAATCAGGAATATGTTCAAGAACTATTGAGAAACATCCCAATTCTTCAAGAATTGAAGCCTCTTTCTTGATTTTTTCTTGGCTTGCTAAGCTTTCCCCTTGTTTTTTTAATCCAATATTAAGATAGCTTTGTGGTGTAAGACCTATATGACCCATAACAGGGATTCCCATTCTTATTAACCTAGAAATAACTTTTTGTATTTCTGGTTCAGCTCCTTCTACTTTTACAGCTTTGGCATAAGTGCTCTGAATGATTTTCCCTGCATACTCAACAGCTTTATCCTCTCCACATTGATAAGTCAGAAAAGGCATATCTGAAACGACTAAAGGTTGTTCCTCTATTTTCTTCTTAAATCCTCTTGAAACAGCATTAGTATGATAAATTATGTTTTCTAAAGTTAATGGCAGTGTCGATTTGTAGCCTAAGCAGACCATTGCTAATGAATCTCCTACTAGTACGAGATCAACATTTGCTTGTTCGATAATAGAGCTTGATATGGAGTCCCAAGCAGTTAGTGCAATGATTTTGCGAGATTTTTTTTTATAATTAACTAGGTCTGAAGGCAACATAATAAATTTATGTATCTTTTTTAATCAAGAATTGCTAGTATAATTTTGACTCGGCCTTTCGCGGTTTTAACGCCTAAACCTGGTCAGGACCGGAAGGTAGCAGCCACAAGGGATGCTTGAGGCAGGCGAGATAACCGAGTCACTCTATTTTACCTGTTAACCTATATCTTTTTTGTTTTGCCTTAATCTCAAAAACTCAGGAATACTGGCTCCTGATTCTTTATTGTCGGAAAAATTATACAAGGTTTGATTAGATAATCTGTTTTTTATTCTTTGCTGGTTTAATGGTTGAGTCATTTCAAATCCTGTAGCAATTACGGTAACTTGTATCTCCCCTTCCATTGCCTCATCGACCACTGCACCGACAATAATATTTGCTTCTTGATCAACAACATCATAAATAATTTCAGATGCGGAGGTCATATCTTCTAAAGTCATGTCTTTGCCACCAGTAATATTAATAACGCAGCCTTTAGCTCCATCAATTCTAGCTGCTTCTAATAAAGGACTATTCATTGCTGCCTGTGCTGCCTCTATAGCTCTCGATCTTCCTGAACCTATGCCTATTCCGAGAAGAGCAGTGCCAGCTTCCGTCATGACTGATCTTACGTCTGCAAAATCAACATTAACTAGTCCTGGGCAAGTAATTATGTCACTAATGCCTTTGACGCCCATCCTTAAAACATCATCAGCATTCCTAAATGCTTCTTGAAGGGGAGCCCCTGCTATAACGTCTTTTAATCGGTCATTTGGAATAACTATAAGAGTATCAACGTTTTCAGCTAGCCTTGCGATCCCCTCCTCTGCTTGACGCATTCTTCTTTTCCCTTCAAAAGAAAATGGTTTAGTTACTATTCCTACTGTTAGAGCCCCACTTTGTTTGGCTACTTCTGCAACTACGGGAGCTGCTCCTGTACCAGTCCCTCCACCCATTCCAGCGGCTATAAAAACTAGATCAGATGCTTCTAAAGCTTGTTGAAGCTCTTCTTTAGATTCTTCGGCTGCTTTTTGCCCAATACTTGGATTCCCACCTGCACCTAAACCTCTAGTGAGGTTTTGTCCAAGTTGAACTCTGCTCTCTGCAGAAGATTGTAGTAGGGCTTGTGCATCGGTATTGAGGACTCTAAATGAGACACCTTCAAGATCACTGTTTATCATTCTATTGACAGCATTACTGCCACCACCACCTACACCAATAACTTCTATTTTGGCGTTTTGGCTTGGAAGGATTTCTCTTGATTGATCAAAGTTTGGATTGTTACCGAAGCTCATCTCTTAATTAGGAATCTAATATTAGTATTGGGTGCATTATGAACTTACTGAGCTCATCTGTAGGAATTTGTTGAGGAAAATCCTAAAAATATTTATTTATTAAATATTTGGTTTTGAATGCAAAACCCATATCAACACTACAATAATTAAAAAAAATCTTTAAAAATCAATTTCCAAATATTAGGGTTTGAACACTTTTATTTTTGGTTTATTTGGATCAGTAAGATCAATATTATCTATTTTTTCAGAAAAGTTATTTCTCTTAAATTCATTTTTTAAATTATTGATTATTTGTAATTGATTGTTGATTAGATTTGGATTAAATCCTAGGTAAATTGTATTTAAATCTTTTTCCTCAACAGTTACAAACCCATTGGGTGAAAAAGTTATTTTAATTATCTCAAATTCATAATTCTCTAGGTCAGAGAATATTTCAGATAGTATTTTTTTAAATTTTTCTTTCCAGCCAAAAACTTTTATGGTTAACCTTCCTAAATCTATTTCTTCTGAATTTTGTTTACTGATAAAGACACCATCTTTATCAATAAAGCCTAATATTTTTTTGTCATCTAAAATTCTCTCACCGTAAGCTATTGGAATTCTTGTAATAATTTCAACTTTCAAACCAAAAGGGAATAATTGTCTACTAACTGAAACATTTTTGAGAGATAAATTTTGTTTTAACTCTTTTTCTAAAAAATAAGTTTTTATAAAAAGTAATCGGATTGGAAATTTTAAAGATGAATTATTTACCACATCATTCTTCGATAATGATTCACCTCCTGAAATTCTAATGTCCTGAATATTTACTTTTTTTAGGGTTTTTAGGCTTATTAAACTTGTTGAAAATAAAAATAATATTAGAAATAAAAAGCGTTTATTTTTAATTTTTACCTTGTTTTTCACAAATCACATCGAGCTTTTTTCATTAATTGGTCCATCCAATCTCTGGCCTGTTCCGCATCAGAAAATGGTACATCCATCTCTTTCCCATCACCTACTAGTCTCAGTCTACACTTACCTTGAGATTCGTTTGTTAGAGGAGCTTCTCCTGAAGTTAAGGCCATTAGTTCAACTAACTCTAGTTTCTTGATGGTAAAACTATCTTTTTCTTCAAATATACCAGCTTCAAATGCGCTCCACTTTAATTCGCCATCTTTTAGAGATGCTGCACCTGAACTATCTAACTTACAAAGTTCAGAACCATTTGCCCAGCTTCTAAAAAGATTTTGCCTTCTTCTCTCCAACCATCCCAGAGCAGTTAATAAAATGAAGATTAATAGTAAAGGTAACCAAAGAAGTCCATGCAACATTTGATTTGAATTATAAGTCTAAAGATATATCTACCAGTTTAGCCACAAGTTGTTCAATATTTAAACCTGAAGCTTTCCAAAGCATTGGAAACATACTGTTTTTTGTGAAACCAGGAATTGTATTTACTTCATTTAACAAAATTTTATTTGAAGATTTTTCTAAAAAGAAATCTACCCTTGCAAAACCAAAAATATTTAGTGCTCTACAACTTTGAATGGCAATTTCTTTAATTTCTTTAATGATTTTAGGATCTATTTCGGCGGGTATAGTTATTTTATTATTTGAGTAATATTTTGAATCGTAATCATACCAATCACTTTCGTATTTTACTTCGCCTATCTCGGAGGTTAAGAGTTTTGAATTGCCAATTATTCCGCATTCAATCTCTCTTACCTCTAAACCTTCCTCTACTAAAATTCTTGGATCTATTTCCTGAGCCTTTTCTAATGCTGGTAATATTTCTGATTCATTGATGACTTTGGAGATGCCAAGAGATGATCCGGAGTTCGATGGTTTAACAAAAACTGGAAAATTTAATTTTTTTAAAATTTCATTAACTAACTTATTTTTTACTTCTTTACATTTAAGATCTTCATTTTGAAAAACTAGATAATTAACTTGTGGAAGATTAAGATTTGAGAAAATTGTTTTCATTAATATTTTATCCATTCCAATTGCAGAGCCTATAATTCCACATCCGACTAAAGGTTTCTTTGTAAATCTCAGTAAGCCATGAATTGATCCGTCTTCACCATTAAATCCATGTAAAAGAGGAAACCAAACATCAACATTTTGAAATTCAATTCCCTCTAGGAAGTTAATTTTTTCTGGATTAAAAATTTCTTGTTTGATTGTTTTATTGTTTTCAATTACACCAATTAAGATTTTTTCTGAACTATCACTATCAAGCCAATCTCCATCTTTATTTATGTAAAAGGCTTTAACTGTAAAGCGTTGTTTGTTAATTTCTGAATTAAATGCTTGAAAAACTGTTTTTGCAGAGGATATTGATATTTCATGTTCATTGGAAAGCCCACCAAATATTAACCCAATACATTTTTTCTTAACCCCAATCATTTAGAGAAAATTATAAGTAAAGTTCGCCTGTTAAAGAAAAAGGTCTTGCTTCATTGATAATGACATCTATCTCATCTCCCAATGAAAAATTAAAGTTAATGTTTTTGGGAATCTCTACGAAAGTTAATCTATTTGTTCTAGTTCTACCCATAATTTGTAAGGAATTTTTTGGATTTAAACCCTCAATTAAAATGCTTTCGATATTGTTGATATATCTTTGATTTCTACTCCTAGCAGTTTTCTCGACCAAATCATTAATTTCCTGCAATCTAGCTTTTTTCACATCTTCTGAAAGTTGGTTCGACCAAACTGCTGCAGGTGTGTTTGGTCTTGGAGAGTATGCTGCTGTATTTACCTGATCGAAGCCAATTTCTGATATTAGCTTTAATGTATCTTGATATTGTTGTTCAGTTTCTCCTGGGAAAGCAACAATTGCGTCAGCTGTGATTGATGCATCTGGCATTAATGATCTAATATTATCGATAATATTTTTATACTTTTTGATAGTGTACCCTCTGGACATTTGCTTTAAAATTTCATCATTTCCACTTTGGAAGGGAATATGGAAATGTTCACAGACTTTATCAAGTTCATAACAAGCTTTAATCAACCTTTTTGAAAAATATCTAGGATGACTAGTAGCAAATCTTATTCTGCGAATTCCTTTAACATCATGAATATAATACAAAAGATCAGTTAGAGTATTCTCCTTTCTCCCCTCTTTTGTAGTTCCTGGAAGGTCTCTACCATAAGCATCAATGTTCTGACCCAAAAGAGTGATTTCTTTAAAATTATCATCAGCCAATTTTTGGATCTCACTTTTTATCGCATTTGGATATCTTGATTGCTCTTTCCCTCTAACAGAGGGGACTACACAATATGAACATCTTTCATTACATCCATAAATAATATTAACCCAGCCACAAATAGAGCTTTCTCTTCTAGCACTTGTGATATCTTCAGAAATGAAAGTTTCTTCTGTAGCAGCAACTTGATTTCCTAAATCAACTTTACCCAAAAGATTCTCAAGATTATTTACGTGTTGAGGCCCCATTACTAGGTCAAGTTCTGGGACTCTTCTCAGTAAGGACTCTCCCTCTTGCTGAGCAAGGCAACCTGCAACAACAAGTTTTAAGGTGGGGGTCTTATGCTTTCTTTTTGCTTGTCTTCCTAGAAAGCTATAAACTTTTTGCTCCGCATTATCTCTAATAGTGCATGTATTGTACAAGACCAAATCGGCATTTAATTCATTATCTGCTCTGGTGTATCCCATTTTCTCTAATGTCCCAGCCATTCTCTCAGAATCAGCCTTGTTCATTTGGCATCCAAATGTGGTTATCCAATAACTGATACTAGTTGAATTCTTTTGAAATTTTTTTTCGTCTGGTTTTGTTTTTGTTAGCACTTTGCTAGGAATTTTTTATGATTCTTTACTTCAAAATTACAAGTTTAATAATTTTGCTGCAATTTTTTGAGGGCGAGCGAGGGGATTCGAACCCCCGAATAGCGGCGCCACAAGCCGCTGCCTTAACCACTTGGCGACGCCCGCCGCACATTATTAAATCTAACAACTCAAGGGTAATTTTTCATAGTTATTTTATCTTTTAGCGAAATTTGAATTATTTTCTAATTCAGTAAAGTTTTCTAATGTTTTAAAATAAAAGAAAATTTTAAATAATTTGAGTAATTCTGGCACAGCTGAGGTTCTTATTCCCAGAAGCCTTTGTTTAATAGAAGATTTTGATAACCTCATTATTGATGAAGAGGATTTATGTTCAGTTTCCATAAGTTGGGAAGATGGATTTGTTTCTGAGTTAAAGCCTTCAAAAAATAAAGTTACAAAACCAAAAAATATTTTATTCCCAAGATTTGTTGAAACGCATTCGCATTTTGATAAATCATTTACATGGGCAGACTTTCCTAATCTGGAATCAAACTATGGAGGAGCATTATCAGTAAATCTTGAAGAACATAAAACTAGAACTACAGATAAGGTTCTTGAAAGAGTTGAGAAATCATTAAAACTTGCTATACAAAATGGATACCGAGCTATTAGAAGTCATATTGATACATACAAAAGTCAATCTATTGATATTTGGATTGAACTTTTTAAATTACAAAAAAAATTTTCATCTGAGTTGACTTTACAATTCGTTGCTTTAGCTCCATTGGAATTTTGGGATACTTCTAATGGAGAAGAGTTGGCAAAAATATTTTCCTCTAATGGAGGCATTTTAGGAGGCGTTATTGTACCCCCCTTCAACAAAAAAAATACAAGCAAATTTCTTGCGAAGATGCTTCTTCTAGCGAGTAAATATAAATTAGAAATTGATTTGCATATAGATGAGTCAATTATTGAGCCAGGATCAGGAATAAAAGTTTTATTAGAAACAATTGAAAATTTAAGAATTAATAGTATTCCGATTACTTGTAGTCATATGAGTAGTCTTATTTCTTTAAGTCAAAGAGAGATTTTAAATTTAGGAGAAAAAATGGCTGAGAAAAATATTAAGGTTATTGCTTTACCCCTAACAAATTTTTGGCTGCTTAATAGAAGTAAAGACACTACATCATTAAAAAGACCAGTTGCGCCATTAAAACAATTGCAAAAATCACATGTTGACGTATCTCTGGGTAGTGATAATGTTCAAGACCCTTGGTACCCATTTGGTAATTTTGATCCTTTTTATATGTTGTCTTGCTCGATACCTATGCTTCAACTAAATCCCTGGGAGAGAATGACTCTTTCTTCTATTTTTTTAGCTCCAAGCAGATTATTAAATTTAAAATGGGATGGTTTAATTAAAAAGGGTTGCCCTGCTGACTTTATAATTTTAGATGCACAAAGATGGGCAGATGTTTTTTCGACTACTTTAAAGAGAAAAGTATATATAAAAGGCGATTTATATTGCTAATCGACTAGTTTATATACAAAACAAAAGAAATCTTATTAATGACATCAAATAGTCTTAAATTTTTAGACAAATTTAGGAAAGTCAAAAACTTAGAAATTATTGAAAGCCAATCCGACGTAAAAAGACTTTCAAAAGATTTTTATAATTACTCTCCAATCCTTACTGAAAGATTAGATGAATGTATCGCTGATTTGGTGGTAAGACCAAGTGATCATAACGCGGTGAAGAAAGTAGCAAAAATTTGTTGGGAATTTTCTATCCCTCTTACTTTACGGGGTTCAGGAACAGGCAATTATGGACAAGCTGTTCCATTGTTTAAAGGTGTTGTAATGCAGATGAGTCACTTTAATAAATTAGAAGAATTTGATCCAGATACAGGTTTTGTGAAAGCACAGTCTGGATGTGTCATGGGAGATTTGAATAAACAATTAGAAAAACATGGAAGGGAATTAAGGTTGCTTCCTAGTACTTGGAAAACCGCTACTATTGGAGGCTTTATTGCTGGCGGATCAGGAGGTATTGGGTCCATTAGGTGGGGATTTTTAAGAGACCCAGGAAATCTTATTGGTTTAGAGGCAGTGACTATGAATGAAAAACCTGATTTATTAAAATTTGATGCAGAAGAATCTGAACCTCTAAATCATGCTTATGGGACTAATGGAATAATTACTTCTTTATTACTTGCTACTGATATCAAACGTAGGTGGTATTCAATAGTTATCGACTGTATTGAATTTGAAAAAACAATAGAAATATTAAAAACTCTTACAAGCGCCGCAATTGATCTGAAACTAGGAGCAATTCTTGAAGATGAAATTGTAGATCAAATGCCAAAATGGTTTAAAAGTAATTCCAGAAGTCACAAGATATTAATTCAATCTACTCTTGGAGGGACAAAAACGATCGAGTTGATTTGTAAAAAATTTAAAGTTGAATTTACTGTCCTTGGGGAAGAAGAAAAACTTGTTAATGGAATTTCTGAAGTCGTATGGAATCATACAACTCTTCATATGAGATCTAGGGATAAAAATTGGACTTATTTACAGATGCTTTTGCCACTTAATAAAGAACTAGGATTGATTAATTTTTTGAGAAAAAAATGGGGTAAAAAAGTTCTTTGGCATCTAGAGGCAGTTTCTCAACAAGGGTCACCGCGATTAGCCGCTTTGCCTGTATTAAGGTGGAATGGGATAGATGAATTAAATGAAATTATGGAAGATTGTAAGAAACTTGGGGCGTTTATTTTTAATCCCCATGTTTTAACTGTCGAAGGCGGAGGCCTAGGCGTGGTTGATGCAGATCAAGTAAAAGCGAAATTAAAATTTGATCCTAAAGGGCTATTAAATCCAGGTAAATTGGAAGGTTGGGAAGTAAAGGAACAATTTAATATTTAACATTTCTGTTTATTTGTAAATTTAATAAATTCAGCAACTAAAAAAATAGAACCCGTAAGAACAGGATGATTAGGTGGCCATTTTTCTAGGGAAAATAAATACTCAATGGCAAGTTCAAATGTTTTAAATTCAATTGTTTTTTGAAGGTCAATTTCTTTAATAGGAGAGAGATCTTTTAATTGCCAACTAGGTTGGTTTGGAACTGGCACAAGTAATAAGTGATCATTTTTCTTTAAAAGTGTTTTTAATATTGCGTAAATATCTTTTTGTCTTTGGACACCTAAAATCCAATAAATTCCTTTATCTTCATTCTCCCAATTGCTTCGCTCATTAGAGAGTGCTTTTGCAGCAGGATAATTATGCGCACAATCTACAAGAATATCTTTGTTGAAATAATTTATTATTTCTAGCCTTCCGTTCCAAGATGTCTTTTTAAGACCTTCATATATGTGTTTTTCTTTAATATTAAATCCCAAATTATTCAGCGCTTTAATTGCCCCTACAGCTACTGAAGCATTTTGTTTTTGGAAAATTCCTTTTAATCCAAGCTCATAGCTGTTTGAAATTGCATCTTTCCAGATAATTTCTGCTCCAACCTCTTTAACTTTTTTGGTTATTAAATTTTTAACTTGACTATTTTGGTCGCTTGAGATGACAATTGAGTTTTTTTCAATAACTGCTAATTTTTCTTTTGCAATTTTTTCAATAGTATCTCCAAGAAATTCTTTATGGTCTAAGCCAATATTCCCAATAGCAATTATTGGTCTAGATTTATGGGCAGTTGTTGCATCTAATCTTCCTCCTAAGCCAGCTTCAAGAATGAGTAATTCAACTTTTTTATTTTCAAAAAAATTTAGTGCGCAGCAAATTATTTTTTCAAAAGGAGTTAATTCAAATGTTGAAAATTTTTTTTCTATTAATCTATAGATTTTTTCAAAATCAGTTTTGTTAATATTTTTTTTATTAACTCTAATCCTCTCGCATATGTTCAAAAGATGAGGAGATGTCGTTACACCAAAATTAAATTTAGCTTCAAAAAGTATACTTTCTATATATGCCGCGATTGATCCTTTCCCATTGGTTCCAATAATTTGTATCGCAGGGATATTTTCGCAAGGATTATCAAGTTCTTTAAGTACTTTTTTAATTCTTGATAAACCTAACTTGATATTATCCCTCTCATATTTAGGTGATAATAATTCAAAAATTTTTAAATTTGCATTTTTCAAAATTTAAATAGCTATAACTCTTCAAAAATTGAATTTAGCTTATCCAAAAGAATATTAATTTCTCTTCGAGATATAACTAATGGTGGGACAATCCTTACAACGTTTCCTCCTGCAGGAACTACCAGTAATCCTTTGTCAAAAGCTTTTAATGTAATATTTTTTGCATCAGCATAATCTTCATTGATCGCAAGACCTTGTATTAAACCTAAACCTCTTTTCCCACTTATAATATTGGGAAATTTTTTTGACAACTCTTCAAACCCAGCATTTAATTGTTCCCCTCTTAAATAAACGTTATTGACAAGATTTCTTCTATTTATTTCTTCTAAAACAGTTAAAGCAGCTTTACAAGCGAATGGGTTCCCTCCAAAAGTGCTTGCATGATCTCCTGGAGAAAAAATGTTGGCTTTTTCTTTTACCAATAATGCTCCAATTGCATGACCTCCTCCTAATCCTTTTGCAAGAGTGAATCCATCAGGTTCAATTCCTAAATTCTCATAACCCCACATTTTTCCAGTTCGACCTACCCCACTTTGGACCTCATCTAAAATGAGAAGAGAATTAGATTTATCACATATATCTCTTAAGCTTTTAAAAAATATTTTACTTCCAGGAATTACGCCCCCTTCTCCTTGTATTGGTTCAACTAAAACGCCTGAAATTTTTTGATTATTATTTTCACACTCTTCAAATAATTTTTTTACCGAATCAAAATCGTTAAATTTAAAAAATTTGAACCCTTGAATCAATGGTTCGAAGCCTTTTTGATATTTGGGCTGTCCAGTAGCACTCAATGCTGCCAGCGTCCTTCCGTGAAAGCTGGATTCTGCTGCGAGAATGATTGATTCTTTACCCTTATTTATTGTATTACCATATTTTTTAATTAATTTAATTGCTGATTCATTTGCTTCCGCACCGCTGTTGCAGAAGAAAACACTTTTGGCACAACTCATATTCGTTAAAGTTCTGCTTAATTGTTCTTGTTCTTCAATGTTGTAGAGATTGGAAATGTGCTGGATCTTTCTAAGTTGAGTTGATAACCTTCTTCTTAAAACTCTATCGCTATGTCCAAGACTACAAGTTGCTATACCAGCGACTGCATCAAGATACTTTTTACCTGTTTTGTCCCATAGCCAACAACCTTTTCCTTTTTTAAAAGATATTTCGAATCTACTATAGGTATTCATCAAAGTGGGAGCGGTCGGACTTGAACCGACATACCCGAAGGTGCCGCATTTTGAGTGCGGTGCGTCTACCAATTCCACCACGCTCCCAAGGCTTTTGCAAAAATTAACTTTTTTTATTATAACAAAAATCAACTTATTGACTATTGTTTTGGTCAAGGAACAGTGATCAAGATAACGTTTGTTAATAGCTAATCTTTTCGTTAAAAACATAGAATTATATTTATTGAAATTGCTGACAATAGATAAGATTCTAAAGCTTTATTTAACATATATGCTACAATTATGTAGCAAATATCCTATTAAAGACCTATTTATGAGAACAAAGCTTCATATTTGGTAATATTATGTTATATTAAAAGAAAAAATTAAATGACTAAAGGTAAAGCAAAAAAATTATCTTTTAAATTTATACCTTATCTATTTGTCGCCATAACTATTTTGACAGCATTTGGATCTAATACTGGAACCTGGGCATGAATCAATTTAAGTTTGATGGTTTGAATAGAATATGGTCTAACCGTTTTTTAGTTTTATTTTTATTATTTTTAGGTTGTATTTCACTTATTAATATTGCTTACGTTTAAATATTTAATATCTCAAATGCTTTTTGCAATTTAGGCTACTTTACATCGAGGAATATCTGCAGGGTCTGAACTAGTCTTAAATTCCTTATTTGTCAAAGTTTTTTTGCTAAAAACTCTGGTTATTTTTATACCCAATATTTTGAGTTTTGATTCAAAATTTTCATAACCTCTATCTAAATGCTCTAAACCATAGATCCTACTACTACCTTTTGCTGTTATCCCTGCAATTATTAATGCAGCTGATGATCTTAAATCCGAGGCAACTAAATCCATGCCCTTAATTGTTTTTACACCTTTGATAAAAGCTACGTTTTTGTCTAACTTTATATTTGCACCCATTTTATTAAGTAAATGAACATGATTCATTCTGTTTTCAAAAATTGTTTCAGTTATTTTTGATTCACCATTAGCTATTGTCATTAGAGCTGTAAATGGTGCTTGTAAATCAGTTGGAAAACCTGGAAAAGGAGCCGTATTTATATTTACTGCCTTAAGCTCTCTAGGATTTATTGTGATTGAATTACCTTTAATGATAATTTTACTACCGCTCTTTCGAAGCTTATTAGTGACAGCTTCAAGATGATTAGGAATCACAGGAGAAATTGTTATTGAGGAGGATGTTGCCGCAGCAGCTATTAAAAAAGTTCCAGCTTCTATTCGATCTGGTATTACTTTATGAATACAACCACCAAGTTTATTAACACCATCAATAATTATTTTTTCTTTACCAGAGTCGTAAATTTTTGCACCCATTTTATTAAGCATTTGGCATAAATCTTGAACTTCAGGTTCTCTTGCTGCATTTTCAATGATCGTTCTTCCTTCCGCTAATGATGCTGCCATTATTAAAGTTTCAGTTGCTCCTACGCTTGGGCATTTTAGTTTGATATGAGTACCAATTAATCTACTTTTCTTTCCTTTTATGTTTGCTTTGACAATTCCTTTTTCAATGAGAATTTCCGCTCCTAATGCTTTAAGCCCGTCAATGTGCTCATTAATTGGCCTTGAACCAATATTGCACCCACCAGGCATAGGAACTTTAGCCTCTCCAAATTTGCTTAATAATGGACCGATACAAAAGAAACTAGCTCTTAATCCATTAACAAGCTCATTTGGAAGTTCTTTAATGGAAATATTTTTTGAATCTATCTCTAAAGTATTGTTTTTTTCTTTTAAATTTACGCCTAAATTCTTGAGAATATTACCCATTTTTTCAATATCAGTAAGACGTGGAACATTCTGGAGAACAATTTTTTGATTAGTTAGTAATGATGCAGCCAGCAAAACTAAGGCCGAATTCTTCGCACCACTTATTTCAACGAACCCATTTAATTTGCCTTGGCCAAAAATCTTTAAATTTTGTGATTTAAGATATGACTTCTTTTTGCTTACGCAAATCATTAAGAATTAATTTATTAGATTCATCATGACAAACGAAAATTAGTAAGTCCACCCTATGTAACGTCTTGAATATTAATTAAAAGTGAAAATATATTTTTTTGATTTCTTGGGAAATAAAAATTTAATAAATAATTGATCAAAATATTTATGTAATTAAAATATAGTTGATAACGAATTTTTCAAATTACTCATAGAAAATACTTTTTTAAAAATAACTAGTAAAAACAATAATCTAGTTAAAAGATTTAGATCATTTAAGAGCGGATTCTCTAGTAAAGAAAAAGATCTTTTTTGTATAGAGGGGACTCATCTTATTGAGGAATTGTTGAAGTCTGGAAATTCCCCCTGCAAAATTTTAGTTACCGAAAAATGGCTAAAAAAGAACCTAAACCTTTGTTCGCAGTTTGATCAATCATTAATAAATTTGGTATCAGAAGAGGTTTTAGCTTCTGCGATTACAACAGTTAATCCAGATGGCATCGCAGCATTAGTAGAAATTTCATCGATACCTAATTATCAATTGAATAGTCAAGATGATTTTGTTCTAGTACTCGATAGGATTCAAGATCCTGGGAATATGGGTAATCTTTTTAGAACTGCTCTAGCTGCTGGAGTTAATGCAATTTTTTTAGCTGGAGGTGCACACCCACTAAGCCAAAAGGTTTTGAGAGCTTCAACTGGTGCAGTCTTTCACCTCCCATTTCAAAGATATGGGGGTACTGAAGAAGAAATAGTAAATTCTTTATTAAAGTCTTTATCTGAATTATCAAATTTAGGATTTAAGATTTTTTCTACTAGTAGCCATAGTAAAAGTTCAAAAAAAACTTCAAAACCCTACTGGGAAATTGATTGGACTAAATCTACGGTCTTAATCTTGGGTAATGAGGGGCAAGGTATTCATAAAAAAATTCAAGAAGCTTTTAATGAAACAATTACAATTCCGCATAGTGAGCTTGTAGAATCATTGAATGTGGCTTGCGTTGCAGTTCCGTTATTACTAGAACGAAAAAGAGCCGCATACACCTCTAATAAGTAGATAAAGTGACTGATTCAATTTTTGATTTTGATTTAATCGTTATAGGAGCAGGATATGGAGGTTTTGATGCCGCCAAACATGCTGCTGGTAAAGGACTGAAAGTGGCGATAGTAGAATCTTCTGATATGGGCGGCACTTGTGTAAACAAGGGTTGTGTGCCTTCAAAAGCTCTTTTGGCTGCAAGTGGAAAAGTCAGAGAAATAGCTGATTATGAACATTTAGCTAAATTTGGTATTCATGCTTCCCCAGTGAGATTTGAGAGGTCAAAAATTGCAGATCATGCAAATAATTTAGTTTTAAATGTTAGAGAAAATTTAACAAAAACTCTCAAAAGGAGTGGAGTTGAAATTATTTTGGGCATTGGCAGAATTGAAGGGAATCAAAAAGTAGGTGTAAGGGATAAAAACGGTATTGATAAAATTTTCACATGTAAGAATATAGTTATAGCAACTGGTTCTTCTCCTTTTGTGCCCCGTGGAATAACTTTGGATAATAGGACTGTATTTACTAGTGATGACGCGGTTAAACTTGAATGGCTTCCAAGATGGATAGCTATTATTGGAAGCGGATATATAGGATTAGAATTTGCTGATGTTTATACAGCGCTAGGTTGTGAAGTTACCATGATCGAAGCTTTGGAAAATATTATGCCAACATTTGATCCAGACATTACAAAAATTGCCAAGAAGAACCTTATTCAATCAAGAGATATAGATACAAAATCAAATGTCTTTGCAACAAAAATAACACCTGGCTGTCCTGTAAAAGTAGAACTGACAGATGCAAATTCTAAAAAAGTTGTAGACACTTTAGAAGTTGACGCTGTTTTAGTCGCAACTGGCAGAAGTCCCAATAGTGATAAATTAAATCTTGAGTCGGTTGGAATTGAAACAGTAAAAGGCTTCATTCCTATTGATGATCAAATGAGAGTTAAAAATGGTGATGAAATAATACCTAACATTTGGGCTGTTGGGGATGTAACAGGCAAACTAATGCTTGCTCATACAGCCGCAGCCCAAGGGACTATTGCTGTTGATAATATTTGCGGTGGTAACGTCGAAATTAATTATAGAAGTATCCCTGCAGCAACCTTTACTCACCCTGAGATAAGTTCAGTTGGACTCTCTGAGGCTGAAGCTAAAGAGACATCGGTAAAAGAAAATTTCCCTTTGGGAGTTGTTAAAAGTTTTTTTAAGGCCAATTCAAAAGCATTGGCAGAATTGGAGAGTGATGGATTGCTTAAGTTAATTTTTAATAAAGATAATGGGAAAGTATTAGGAGCTCATATTTTTGGGTTACATGCAGCTGATTTAATTCAAGAAATTTCAAACGCTATTTCAAGGAACCAAGATGTAATTGAATTATCTAAAGAAGTTCATACTCATCCCACTCTTAGTGAAGTAGTTGAGGTCGCATATAAACAAGCGGCTTCTCAAATAAAATAATATCTAAAATTAATGGAGATAAGACGCAGGCCACCAAATCCAACAGTAAGGGTAGAAAATTTAGAATATGCTGTACCTCATAGAGAAGCGCAAGCAAAAAATATTCTGGAAGAAATTGTATGGCACAAGGACATTGAAATTAAGAATTTTAAAAAAATAGTCTCTTTAGAAGATCTCATCAAAAAGATTGAAAACCTTCCCGCTCCCAAAGATTTTTATAAAAATATCTTGGAGTCAAAAATAAAACCAGGAGTAATTGCTGAAATAAAAAAAGCTAGTCCGAGTAAAGGAGTTATTAGAAAAGATTTTAACCCTGAAGACATAGCAATTTGTTATGAAGGATTAGGTGCATCATGTATCTCAGTACTTACCGATAAAAGGTTTTTTCAAGGTAGTTATGAAATACTCGAAACGGTAAGGAAATCAACTTATCTCCCTCTGCTTTGCAAAGATTTTATTATTTCTGCTTATCAGATTTATAAAGCAAGGGTATCTGGTGCTGATGCAATATTATTAATCGCTGCGATTTTAAGTGATGACGATTTAATTTATTTAAAGAAAATAGCTGATAATTTAAAGATGAGTGTTCTTGTTGAAGTCCATAACTCTAATGAATTAGAAAGGATTCTAAAGTTAAAATCTTTTAATTTGATTGGAATAAATAATAGGGACTTAAAGACTTTTAAAACGGATTTAAAAACATCAATAGAATTGATGCACAAATATGCAGATATATTTTTAAAACAAAATATTATTCCCATAAGTGAATCTGGAATTAATTGTGCCGAAGATTTAGAATCGCTTAGATCTATTGGAATCAAGGGAGTATTAATTGGGGAAACTTTTATGAGAGAAACTGATATTGAACAACCGTTCAAGAAATTATTTAACTCAATTTAATATTGACTTAAAATCATGCTATAAAATTGAATAAATAGAGTTGTACTGAATATATATGCAGGCTGTAATTTTAACAGGTATAGTTGCAGGATTTGTGCATGTAGTTAGTGGCGCTGATCATCTAATTGCAATGGCACCAGCAGCGATTAACAATCCCCAAAAAGCTCTTAAAAATAGTTTATCGTGGGGCTTGGGACACTCTTTAGGTGTCCTCTTGTTAGCATTTCTAGCGATTTTTATTAAGGATATTACGCCATTAAACAAATTTTCTAATATTGCCGAATTCCTAGTTGGAATTTCTCTTCTAATTGTTGGAGTATTTGCTATAAAAAATTCTTTTCAATTAAGTATCCACTCGCATTCCCATAAGCATGAGAATGGTATTGCCCATCGTCACTTTCACTTTCATGTTAAGGAACCAAAAAAAAATAATAAGCACTCCCATGCTTTGACTGGTTTAGGGTTGCTACACGGTATAGCTGGAGGTTCACATTTTCTTGCAGTTCTTCCTGCTTTAGCACTACCTTTAACAAGCGCTTGCTTATATTTGATTTCATATTTAATTGGTTCACTAATAAGTATGAATCTTTTTAATTGTTTAATATCTTTTACCACCTTTAAAGCAAGTCAAAAATTTATTAAAAGATTAATAGCTCTAGCAGGAGGGCTTTCCTTTTCTTTGGGATTATTTTGGATTCAAAGAAGTGCTTCCGTTTTTTTGAATTAAAAAATTTTTTAATTTAGGAATAATTAATCTAGAGGTGACAATCCCAATTATTTTTTCGTTATTGATTAATCCAAATTTATTACTATCTTCGCTCAATTCAAGATTGTCGCCAATAACCTCAATATTAGTTTGATTTACTGAATTTATCCTTTTTATTAGGATTTTATTTTTAAGTGGATGATTAAAAATAACTATTTGTCGATTTTTAAGTATTGATTTATTCTTTTCATATTTTTTAAAAAATACAATATCCCCTTCTTTTAGGTTAGGTAACATCGATTCACCACTAATAATGGCAGTTTTTCTTAAACCTAAAAAAAATAAAATAAAATCAAAAAAACTTTTGAGAATAATTCTGATTAACTAGCTTTTACAAAAGAATCTGATCTCCCTTTTGAAGCCCAGAAAATATTATGAATCTTTTCTACATAACTCATAAGTTCTTCAGCTTGAGCTAAGTCAATATTAACTTTGCATGCACTGCACAATTTGGCTGCCTTCCAAATGGTTTCATGTAAGTCTGGATAAGTTTCTAAGTGAACTGGTTTAAAGTAATCTGTCCACAAAATTAGAATTTCTTTCTTTGTTTCTTTTGCTTGCTCTTCTTTAACTGCGACATATCTGGAAAATGTATTACTGTATGCAGCCCACTCTGCTGAATCAGTGCTAGAAGGAGCTTCTAATGCAATAAGTTTTTTTGTCATTGATAAAACTGCTTCAGCTGCAACTCTGGTAGATGCGGGGTCGTATACACCACAAGGACCGTCACAGTGAGCATGGACTGTCAATGGGGATTTTTTATCTAGAAAAGAATTGATGACTTTACTTAACATTTCAAATATTTAGTATTGTTTATATATTACTTGGAGATTAACTAAATTGAAAAGTCTTAGATATTTTTCTTACTTAATTTAATTGACTTTTAATAATTCAACTTCAAATATCAAAGTTGCATTGGCGGGTATAACATTACCTGCTCCTCTTGATCCGTATCCAAGTTCAGGAGGAATTGTTAATTTTCTTTTCCCTCCAACCTTCATACCTGCGACACCTTCGTCCCAACCTTTTATTACTCTTCCGGCACCCAAGGGAAAGGTGAATGGAGCTCTACCGATACTTGTGTCGAATTGGGTTCCGTCTTCTAGAGTTCCTGTGTAATTTACAGTAACTGTTTGCCCAGGGCTGGCTTCATCTCCCTCCCCATTTACAATATCGGTAATAATTAGACCACTTTCTGAAGTCCTTGAATTGCTGTCTGATGGTGTTTCTTCTGCCATTGCGAAAAGTATAGGATTTGGATCTGATGGGTCTAGTTCAAATAAATTATTATTTGGAATATTTGATGATTTTGCAAGAGGCTTTTGTTGAATTAATTGATTTTCTGATTCAGCAGCATTAACAACTTGAGGTGAATTAAACTGACTGAAAATAGTTAATGAAATACAAAAAACAAAAACTGCAAAACTGATAAAGACTTCTTTCACCTAGAATTTGAAAGTTACTAAACTAATACTACAGAATAAAGGTACAATAAACGGGTGTTTTTAAATTTAATTTGAAATTTTAGATTGTTAATCCCAGCTCAAGTTAAAAGTTTAAAACAATATTTTTACCCATGTTTAGGTGGCATCTTAGGAGGAATTTCTGTTGCAACCCATTTTTGGCTGATTTTTATGCCAATATCATTATTTATCTTATGGAAAGGAAGTGAAAGAAGGATAGCAAATTTTTGTTGGGGGTTTTTCTTTATCTTGATAAGTCATTCTTGGCTTTATGATCTTCATCCATTAACATGGCTAGGTTTTTCATGGCTTACAAGTTTAATAATCACAATTTCAATATTATTATTTTGTGCTTTTTTTGGTGGGGTATTAGTTTATTTATGGGGTTTGTTAGTTGAAATTATTCTGTGGAAACAGGATGTTTTTAAAATGAAAATATTACCTTTAACCGTAAAAGTATTTTTTTTGTCTTTGACTTGGGGGATTGGTGAATTGATACTTTCTCAAACACCTTTTTTTTGGATAGGTTTAGGCGAGAGTCTTATTCCAGCTGATATTTATCTTGCTGGTTTGGCAAGATGGATTGGGGCAAGTGGTTTATGCGTATTACAAATATTGATTGGATTTTGGATATTTTTTTGTCACGGTAGATGGAGAAGAAAACTTTATTTTAAAAAAATATTTATTTTCGGACTTTTTATTATTTTTTTCTTACATCTATTTGGGGGTTTAACAACTCCAATTAAAAGAAATTATGAATATCCTGTGGCTATTTGGCAAGCCAACCTCCCAACAAGAGAAAAATTAAAAATAAATGATGAATTAATTAAAGAAAAACAATCTATCGCTCAAAAATATGCTTTATCGAACAAAGCGAAACTTCTTGTTGCTCCTGAAGGGACTCTATATAATAATTTTTATTTATCTAAAGGCTTTAAGATTAACACCTTGGCAGGAGGTTTCAGGAATTCTAATAATGAGTTAAGAAGTTCTTTACTCGGATTTCAAATTGGAGATAAATCTTTTACCTCATTTATAGATAAAAACAGACTTGTTCCATTAGGTGAAAAAATACCTAGATTTCTAGATAGTTTTTCAAGAGGATTATCTGCAGTAGGAGGAATTCAACCAGGCTCTGATTCAAGATTTTTTGATCCTAAATTTACACAACCTTTAGCAGTGGCTATTTGTTATGAAATTAGTGATGGATTGAAAATAAGAAAGGCTATTAATAGCGGTGCAAAACTAATAATAACTGCAGCAAATTTAGATCCCTATCCAAATAAGCTTTATAATCAATTCCTTGCTTTGGCAAGATTGAGAAGTATTGAAAATAAAAAAGATAATCTACTTGTATCAAACACTGGTCCTTCGGGTTTAGTTAAAGATGATGGGAAAATAATTCAACTTCTTGATTTAAATGAGGAGCAAAATAAAGTAGTTTTCCCTAATTTTTCATCCAACAAGACCTTTTATACAAAATTTGGAGATAAACCTATTTTGTTATTTTTTGTATTTTTTATGGTTTTAAATTTTTTTTGGAAAATTAATTAATTAATCCGCCACCTAATAAAATTTCTCCTTTATAAAAAACTGCAGCTTGTCCGGGTGTTACTGAACTTTGACTTTCTTCAAAAATTAATTTAAACGTTGTAGTTGGATTATCTAAATTTTTCAAAGGTATTAAAGTTCCTTTTACTGGGTGACTTCTATATCTGATTTGTGCTTCTACTTCTATCTCTTTTTTAGGTTCTTCGATTGAAACCCAGTTAACCTTACTAATTATTGCTTCTCTATTAAATAAATCACTTTTATCTGCTACATAAACTATGTTTTTTACCCTGTCTAAATTTTTTACATATAATGGTTCCGGCCAAGCAATTCCCAAACCTTTTCTTTGACCTACTGTAAAGTGCTGAATACCATTGTGCGTTCCAAGGACTTTCCCATTTACATGCACAATTTCTCCTTCTTTGGGTTCAATGTGTTTGTCGATAAATCTCTGCATTGATCCATAATGCTCAACTAAACATAAATCTTGACTTTCTGGTTTTTGAGCAGTTCTAAGGCCTAATCTAAGGGCTTCCTTTCTTGTTTCTTCTTTTTTCATTTCACCAAGAGGAAATTCTAATCTGCTTAGTACTTCTTGTGAAAGAGAATAAAGAAAATAACTTTGGTCTTTTTTTTCGTCAGCTCCTCTAAGAAGAAGGAAGTCCTTAAATACAAAGTTCTTGCAATCAAGTGTTTCAGCATAAGATGTTTTTTTTATCCTTGCGTAATGTCCGGTTGCAATATGAGTGAAGTGTTTTTTGTTTATTGCGTAATTAAGCATCTCTTCAAACTTCACATTCTTGTTGCACATCGAACATGGAAGTGGAGTGAATCCTTTCTCATAGCTTTCAGTAGTTTTTTTAATTACCTCTCTTTCGAAAATTTCTCTTGAGTCTATTATTTTATGATTTATTCCCAAATCTTCACAAAGGCCAGCAGCATCCACCAATCCTTCAGAACAACAGGAGCCTTGTCCTTTCATTAGCCAAAGAGTTAGTCCCTCAACATTCCAGCCTCTTTCTACAAGAAGAGCAGCTGATAGGGAACTATCTACGCCACCAGAAAGACCTACAATAATATTTTTCTTCTTTTTAGTTTTATTATTAGAAGAAAAAAAGTTATCTAATTTTTTATCCTTTTGTGTCTTTAACATGGAAGTTTAAATTTTTGAATAGCTCTTCAATTGCTTTGTACTCATTATGAACGAAAATGTATGGCCAACAATTGACTCTGAACATTTAATTGTTGATTCAAAGCAAATGTTGATATTAGAGAAAGAAATGTTTTCTGATGGAATGCCACAAGAAGCATTGATGGAAAAAGCTGGTATCCAAATTAGTAGATGGCTATTAAAAAAGAAACCACTTCTCAAGAATGGAATAACTGTTTTTATAGGTCCTGGGCATAATGGCGGGGATGGTGCAGTAATAGCTAGAGAGCTTTTTTTGAAAGGTTTTTATGTTCAGGTATGGTGTCCATTCCCGATAAAAAAAAAATTAACAAATAACCACCTTAATTATCTTACATCCATCGGTGTCACAAAATTAGTAGAGCCTCCTGATGCAAATGGGAAAGAGCTTTGGATTGATGCAGTTTTTGGTAATAATCAAACAAGAAAAGTTGATGATAAATTAATTAAACTGTTTAATAAAAAATTTCATAAAAAATCTGGAAAGGTAATAAGTATTGATATTCCAACAGGATTATGTCCTGATAAAGGAGAGCCTTTTTTAGATGACGCAGTAAAGGCAGACTATACCTTGGCCATTGGTCTTTATAAGATTGGGTTGACCCAAGATTCTGCTTTACCTTTTATTGGAAAACTGCACCAAATAGATGTTGGGATGCCTACTAGTAAGCTGTCCAAAATTGAGAAAAAGATTTATAAGGTCACTTATGCGGATTTAAGAAATATTGATTTACCTTCTTTGCCAAAAAATTCCAACAAATATAAAAGAGGAAGGACATTATTAATTGCTGGAAGTGAGAAATATCCAGGAGCAGCATACTTAGCATTAAAAGGGGCCATATCAAGTGGAGTAGGTTTTGTTTCAGCGATTCTGCCTAAGTTGGTTTCTGAATCTATTTGGCAAGTCGTCCCAGAAGTAGTTTTAAAAGGGACTATGCAATGTAATCAAAACGGTAATGCATCATTATTCAATTCATTAAAGAATATTGATCTAGGTGCATATGATTCAATAGCTTTAGGCCCAGGAATAGGCATTGATAATGATGATTGGCAAAAATCAAAAGATTATCTTATTGATTTTAAAGGATTATTAATCTTGGATGCGGATGCTCTCAATAGAATTTCGGAATCAAAATTAGGATCAAAATTTTTTTTAGAGAGGAAATTCAAAACATGGATTACACCTCATAGCAAAGAGTTTTCAAGGTTATTTCCTAACATTAAAGGTGAGAATGATATTGAACTAGCTCTTAATGCAGCAAAAGAATTTAACATAAGTGTTTTGTTGAAGGGAGCTAATAGTACGGTTGCTGAAAATAAAATAGCATGGCAAATTTTTGGGACCGATTCTCAGACAGCCAGAGCAGGGTTGGGCGATCTTTTAACTGGATTTGTAGCTGGCAGTTCTGCAATTGATTTAACCTTTGGTAGGAATATAAAAACTGAATTTTTTGCTAAATACGTACTTTTACATTCATTTGCGGCATCAAAGTGTACAAAGGGATCTAATGCATCTGTAATTAGTGATAGATTATCAAAATTAATGAGAAATAGGAAAACGAGACAAATATCTTGAAAGAAACAATTTTCTAGAGTTATTTTTAGTTTTAAACACATAAATTTACAAATATTGCATGAAATCTGAAGCGCGCATTAAATATTAGGCTTTTTCCTAGAAATTGTAGGAGAGTTTTAATGCCTCATATGGTCAAAAAATGGTTTCATCTATACCATCCCAAACAGAGCCACTTAAAAGGAGAGGAAATGATCCTATAAGTTGGTACTTACAAAATATTGGTAGAGTCCCTTTGCTAACACCTGCTGAAGAGATTGAGCTGGGGAATCAAGTTCAGAAAATGATGGTCTTAACAGAAGATGGCCAATTAAACGAAAAAATTAAAGAATTTACAACGCACGAAAAAAGAACAATAAAAGTCGGAAGAAGAGCTAAAGAGAGAATGATGAAAGCTAATCTAAGGTTAGTAGTTAGTGTCGCAAAAAAATATCAAGGTAAAGGATTAGAACTTCTTGATTTAGTCCAAGAAGGATCTCTTGGTTTGGAGAGGGCAGTTGAAAAATTTGATCCCACAAGAGGTTATAAGTTTTCTACTTATGCTTTTTGGTGGATCAGACAAAGCATGACAAGAGCAATTGCTTGTCAATCAAGAACGATCCGTTTACCGGTTCATTTAAGCGAAAGATTAGCATCAATAAGAAAAGTTAGTAGAGATTTGGCACATAAACTTGGTGCGATGCCAAGCAGAATTGAAATTGCAGAAGCAATGGAAATTGATGTGGAAGAATTAGATTCTGTTTTAAGACAAGCTTTATCAACAAGTAGTTTAGATGCTCCGGTAAATGGTGATGATGGCAGGAGTTTTTTAGGCGATTTAATTGCAGATAGTAATAACGAAGAGCCTTTAGATCAGGTTGAACAGAAAATGCATCAAGAACAGCTTGGGAAGTGGTTAAGCCATTTAAGCGAGCAAGAACAACATGTTCTTAAATTAAGATTTGGACTAGATGGAAATGAAAGACATACTCTTGCTGAAATAGGGAGATTATTAGAAGTTTCTAGGGAAAGAGTTCGACAAGTAGAACTTAAAGCATTAAGAAAATTAAGAAATTTAACAAGAAAGTTACCAAGCGGTATTTAATCTTCAGCCCAAATATATTTAGTTAATTCCTCCGAAGGCGGTTCAGGTGCTTCTAAAGCGTTTTTAACGGATTCAGATATCTCTGTATCAATTTTCTTTTCAATCATTTTTAATTCTTCTTCTGTTGCAAATTTACCATCAATAATCTCCTGAGCTAACTTCTTAAGAGGATCTCTTTTCCCCCAAAACTCCTTCTCTTTTTCAGATCTTAATTCATCTGGATCTGCGAGTGAATGTCCTCTGTATCGGTAAGTCAAGCATTCTAAAAGGGTAGGCCCTTCTCCCGCTCTAGCACGCTCAATTGCTCTTTGTGCTGCTCCTCTCACTGCTAATACATCCATACCATCAACTTCCTCACCATGCATTCCAAAAGCAGAGGCTTTTCTCCAGATTTCAGGATTGCTTGTAGCTCTATCGTGAGCCATACCAATAGCCCATTTATTATTTTCAACAACAAATATTATGGGTAATTTCCATAATTGGGCCATATTTAAACATTCAAAAAACTGCCCATTATTACAAGTCCCATCTCCAAAGAATGCTGCAGTTACGGAATCACTATCAATATTACCTGCAACTTCCTTTTTGTATTTACTTGAAAAGGCTGCCCCTAAAGCCACTGGAATTCCTTCTCCAATAAAAGCATAACCTCCTAGTAAGTGATGCTCTTTTGAAAATAAGTGCATGGATCCACCTCGGCCTTTGCTACAACCTGTTGCTTTGCCAAAAAGTTCACTCATTACTTCAAAGGAGGGAACACCCGCACTAAGTGCATGAACATGATCGCGGTAGGTACTACAAAACCAATCATGTTTTTTTTTCATGGCGCCAATTACTCCCGTGCTTATAGCCTCCTGACCGTTGTATAAATGTACGAAACCAAACATTTTCCCTCTGTAATACATTTCTGCACACTTATCTTCGAATCTTCGACCAAGAGTCATGTCTTCATAAAGAAATAATCCGGTTTCTCGATCTAGTTCGGCTTTTTTTATGTCTTGAAGATTTGAGATTCTCTCTACGTGTGTTTCCAAGAAAAATACCTTAATGAAGTTTTGATTTGTTAACATTCTAAGCTTTGAAGGACAATTTTCATGATTTTTTTTAATAACTCTGTAAGACCTTATGAAAAAAATTTTTAACTTGATAAAATTTGTCTAAGAATTTTTCAATAGGATATTTGTTTGGAACTTCCTTTAGACCATTTCCGTTTAATTGGCGTAAGCCCCTCTGCAACATCTGAGGAAATATTAAGGGCGTTTCAATTAAGGTTGGATAAAACACCTGACGAAGGTTTTACTTACGAAGTTTTAACCCAAAGATCTGAGTTACTTCGCTTCACTGCTGATTTACTCACAGATCCAGAAAGCAGACGAGAGTATGAAAATTTGTTATTAAATGGTTCATCTGGACTAGAGTTTCCTTCAAATAGAGAAGTTGCAGGTTTAATACTTCTTTGGGAATCTGGTTCTCCCAAAGAAGCTTTTAAAATCACAAGAAAAGCATTGCAGCCCCCTCAAACTCCTGCTTTGGGAAGTAGTAGAGAAGCTGACTTAACTTTATTGGCTGCTTTGACAGCTAGAGATTCTGCAATTCAAGAACAACAGCTTAGATCCTATTCAAAAGCTGCAGACTTTTTACAGGAGGGTATACAACTTCTCCAAAGAATGGGAAAAATTGGCGAAAGAAGGAAAGAACTTGAAGAAGACTTGGTTTCTCTGCTTCCTTATAGAATCCTAGATTTACTTAGTAGGGATTTAAACGACAAGGAGTCTCACGAAAAAGGCTTAAGTATGTTGGAAAATTTAATAATCAAAAGAGGTGGTTTGGAAGGTAATAATCAATCTGAATATAGAGATTATCTAAATCAGCAAGAATTTGAAGCTTTTTTTAAACAAATAAAGCCTTATTTGACAGTGCAAGAACAGATAGATTTATTCCTCGAGTTACAAAAAAGAGGTTCATTAGAAGCAGGATTTTTAGCTTTTTTATCCTTATCAGCAATTGGTTTCTCTAGAAGAAAGCCGGAAAAATTATTTGAAGCAAGGAGAATCATGAAGAAATTAAATTTACCAGGTCTTGATTCTATGCCTCTTATTGGTTGTTTAGACTTGCTTTTAGGAGACATTGATCAAGCCTCTGCAAGGTTCTTTAGCAGTTTTGATGAAAATTTACGGGATTGGCTTAATAATTATCCAGGAAATAAGTTAGAAGCGATATGTATTTTTTGTAAAAATTGGTTAGAAAATGATGTTTTAGTTGGTTATAGAGATATTGAATCAAAAGAAGTGGATTTAGATTCTTGGTTTGAAGATAGGGAAATTCAAGAATTTATTGAAAAATTAGAAAAGAAATCAAATAAAACTACAATTAAATCAAATCTTCAGAATCAACAAATTAAAAAAGAATCCTATACAAAAATTACTGAAGATTTTGATAGTACCTTGCCTAATGCTGATGAAAGGAGATTACCTTTGCCAGGTGGAATAAAAAAAGAATATGAAAAACTTGAAATCGAAGAAGATAAATTTAATGAGGATATTTTTAAAAATAAACCAATAGAGTTTTATAGGTACTTATTTGAAAAATTTGCTGAATTAAAATTTAGTTTGGGGGAATTTTTAAAGGATCAAGACTTTATTGATAGGTCAAGTTATTTAGTTTACTTGTATGCTTTTTTAATATTATTTGTATTTGGTATTGGTATTGGATTTATCAGAAATAATTCTAAAAATGCAATGCAAGATAAAATTGTTCTTGATAAACCACTAGTTGCTGTAGATGAAAATCAAAAGAATAATGAGAAAGTTAGTACAGGAAATAAAAAAGAGTCTTCAAATGTACAAAATTCATCTATTAAAAGCTCTTCTGCGAACAAAACCTCCCAAGTTAAAGAAGTTAATAAACCCTCCCCCTCTATAGAGGATATTAGGAATTTAATAAACGTTTGGCTTCTAAGTAAAAGTAATTACTTAGCTGGAAAGAGTGAAATTAATATCTCCAAGATTGTTAGTAATGGTTTGATTGATAGAACAATTGAAGAGAGAAAAAATGATATAAAAAAAGGAATATTTAAAGAAATTAACTCTCAAATACGGAAGATAGATTTGGAATCACAAACTTCTTCCAGGATAGTTGTTTTAGTTGAATTAAATTATCTAGAAAAAATAATAAAGAATTCTGGAGAACTTGTTAATGAAACATCATTGAATCCTCTAAAAGTTAAATATATTTTAGGTTTTTCTAATAAATCGTGGAAATTGGTTGATTTTGTGAGCGGTCTGTAAGTATAAAATTTTAGATCATCTATAATAACTAAAAATACTTTTTGATAATGTTTGATGAACTCTCATCACGCTTTGAAGACGCAGTAAAAGGTTTAAGAGGCGAGGCAAAAATTAGTGAAAATAATATAAACGATGCTTTGAAGGAAGTAAAACGAGCATTATTAGATGCTGATGTAAGTTTATCTGTAGTAAAAGAATTTATATCAGATGTCAAAGATAAAGCTATTGGACAAGAAGTGGTTAGGGGAGTAAACCCAGGTCAAAAATTTATAGAAGTTGTAAATAAAGAATTAATTAATATTATGGGGAACGAGAATTCGCCATTAAACGAAAATGAAAATAATCCTACCGTTATTTTAATGGCTGGACTTCAAGGGGCTGGTAAAACAACTGCTACAGGGAAATTGGGTCTTTATCTGAAGGAAAAAGATAAAAAAGTTCTTTTGGTGGCTGCAGATATTTATCGACCAGCAGCTGTAGAGCAACTCAGAACATTAGGAAGTCAATATGATTTAGAAGTTTTTTCAGCGAAAGAAAAAAATAGTAAACCAGAAGAGATAGCAAAGGAGGCATTAAATTATGCGAGTGAAAATAATTTCAATTCGATAATTATTGACACTGCAGGAAGATTGCAAATAGATGATTCTATGATGAGTGAAATGGTTCGTATAAAAGAAGTTTCTAATCCTGATGAAGTTTTGCTTGTTGTTGATTCTATGATTGGGCAAGAAGCTGCTGACTTGACAAAGTCATTTCATGAGAAGGTAGGTATTTCAGGAGCAGTATTAACAAAGCTGGATGGAGACTCGAGAGGAGGAGCAGCTCTATCAATAAGAAAAATAAGTGGTAAACCAATCAAATTCATTGGTGTAGGGGAAAAGATAGAGGCACTGCAGCCATTCCATCCGGAAAGAATGGCCAGCAGAATCTTAGGAATGGGTGATGTTATGACATTAGTTGAAAAAGCCCAAAAAGAAGTTGAGCTTGCTGATGCAGAAGCAATGCAAAAAAAACTCCAAGAAGCAACTTTTGACTTTAATGATTTTGTTAAGCAAATGAGATTAATTAAAAGAATGGGTTCACTTGGTGGGTTGATTAAATTAATACCTGGAATGAATAAGATAGATGATGGGATGATAAAAGATGGTGAAGATCAACTTAAGAAAATAGAATCTATGATCTCTTCAATGACTCTTGAGGAGAAACAAAAACCTGAGGTTCTTGCTGCTCAACCTTCTAGAAGACAAAGGATTGCTCAGGGTAGTGGATATGAAGCAAAAGACGTAGATAAAGTATTGGCTGATTTTCAAAGAATGAGAGGTTTCATGAAACAAATGTCGAATGGAGGAATGCCTGGAATGGGAGGAATGCCTGGAATGGGAGGAATGCCTGGAATGGGAGGAATGCCGGGTATGGGAGGAATGCCTGGAATGGGAGGAATGAGTGGAAATAAACCGATGAAAAAACAAAAAAATAATAAAAAGAAAAAAGGGTTCGCTGATTTATAGTTTCTAAATTTTTACCTTTAAATGATATTATTATAAAAAACGTATTGATTTAAAATGATTAAACTGCGCCTTAAGCGCTTTGGTAAGAAAAAAGAGGCAAGTTTCAGGATTGTTGCATGCAATAGTACTTCCAGAAGAGATGGTAGACCCCTTCAAGAACTAGGTTTTTATAACCCAAGAACTAAAGAAACTAGACTTGATACAGAAGCTTTAAGAATAAGACTTACTCAAGGTGCTCAACCGACTGATGTAGTTAGAACATTATTAGTAAAAGGTGGGTTGTTAGAAAAAATAGAAAGGCCCTCTATAGCTATTGGTAAGGCGAAGTTAGAGAAGGAAAAATTAGCTAAAGCTGAAACTAAAGATGAAGAGAGTGATACTACAAAAGCTGAAAGCGTTAGTGATAAATCTGAAAGTTAGTAGTTTGACTAATTTTTATTCTTTTACAATAACTAAATGAAAGAAGTTTCCAAAAATGGTCACTTCACAATAGATTTGCCAAGCTCTGATGCTGCTACAGCACTATCTGGCCCAGGTAATTCTTTTTTAAAAAAGTTTGAGTCTTTAACTGGAGTTTCTTTAACCATAAGAGGCTTACAACTTGAGATGAACGGTGTTATATCTAAAATTGAAAGGGCCTCAGCATTAGTAGAACTAACAAGACCAATTTGGGAACAAGGGTTAGAAGTTCCAGAGGTAGATCTAAAAGCGGCTTTAAGTTCTCTAAATATGGGAGAATCATCTACACATGCTGAACTTGGGAAAAAAGTTCTTGCGCGTTCAAAAGAAGGAAGATATTTAAGGCCAAGAACTATAAAGCAAAAAGAGTATGTTGAATCAATTGAAAATTTTGATCTTACTTTCGCAATTGGTCCAGCAGGCACTGGTAAGACATTTTTGGCTACTGTTTGCGCGGCAAGACTATTGAACGAGAAAAAAATAGAAAAAATTGTTTTAACAAGACCAGCTGTAGAAGCTGGAGAAAATTTGGGATTCCTGCCTGGAGATTTGCAACAAAAAGTTGATCCATATCTAAGACCTCTTTTTGATTCTTTACATAGTATTTTCGGTTTTGATAGAACAAATTCTTTAATTGATAAAGGAATCATTGAAGTAGTACCTTTAGCATTTATGAGAGGCAGAACTTTGGATAACTCTTTGGTTATCTTAGATGAAGCTCAAAACACAACTTGTTCTCAAATGAGGATGTTTTTAACAAGATTAGGTGAAAGATCAAAAATGGTTGTAAACGGAGATATTACTCAAATTGATTTAAAAAAAGATCAGGAAAGTGGTCTTATTGAAGCATCAAAAATTTTCTCTGAAACTGAAGGTATAAAATTTTGTTATTTAACTGTCGAAGATGTAGTACGTCATCCTTTAGTTCAGAAAATTATTGAGGCTTATAAATAACTTTAAAACTCTGGAGATCCGTACCCTGAAATTTTAAAAATCTATTAGAATAAGAACATATTTTATAAAGAAAATGCCAGCAAGTAGTAATTTCAATCAAGCTATTCGTGAAGCGCAAACCAGTTCAATAGTTGGTCCTAATGTTGTTCAAAAAGCTCTACCCTACGTCGGTGGAGGAATGGTTCTAACTTCTTTAGGAGTTTTAGCAGGTATCTCGCTAATCGCAACAAATCCTGGGCTTTTCCAACCTCTTTCAATTGTTGCTTTAATCGCAGAATTGATTTTGTTTTTTATAGCCACAAGCGCTGCAAATAATGCAAATAATGCAAAAGCACTGCCTTTATTAACTGGATTTAGTTTGCTAACAGGATTCACATTGAGCGGAATAGTCGCTCTAGCAATAGGAACAATTGGAATTGGTTCGGTGGGAACAGCTGCATTAGCTACAGGTATAACTTTTGTTATTGCCTCTTACACTGGCCAAAGGATGAGCGATAGTGTTGGTCAAGCATTAAGTGGGGTAGTTGGTCTTGGGTTGATAGGACTGCTCATAGCAATGTTTGTTCAATTAATTGGAGGATTCTTTGCTCCAGGTGTTTTTGGAGGTTCAGGACTCGAATTGATAATTGCAGGATTTGGAACTGTCTTATTTGTTGCGATGTCTTTCGTGGATTTCTACACAATGCCAAGAAGATATAATGATGATCAATACCTTGCAGGTGCTTTAGGTATGTATTTAACTTATATAAACCTTTTTGTTTTTATATTGAGATTAATGATTGCTCTCCAAGGAGGAGGGAGAAGAGACTAACAATTACCAAATTCTCTAATTATAAAGCGTAGATTTATTTCTACGCTTTTTTATTGGGCGATATCAAAAATTTGTTTTTTTATAAATTCCTTTTGCTCTGAGTCATATTTTAATGAATTATCAAAACTATTTCCCATATTATCTAGGTCTCTTAGGACTTGATCAACAAACTTTGAAACTGACTTGGTTTCAAGAAGTCTCAAAATAGCTTTACATCTACTTGAAATATTTTCTGATGTTGTCTCATATTCAAGATTATTATCTTTTCGATGAACAATAATTTGAGCGGAACTCATTATTAAATTTTTTAATACTATTTCTGTTACGGCATCCCCAACTTCGTTCAGTTTGTAAATTAGTGAAAAAGGAAGTTTATCTAATAAAAAACAATCTCTATCTGATAAAGCGTACGCAAAAAATCCTCTTAGTCCATTTCTTGTTTTAATTAGCTCTGCAATTCTATCTGCTAAAACCTCTTCGCTGAGTAAATCTCCACCCCACTCTTTACACCATTGAGCGGATATATTTATTGCTTGTATAAAAGAAGCTTCCTTTAAATTTATGGTTTTTTTTTCCATTTTTGATCAGAATTTTATTATTGATGCATTAAAAGTCTTTGACTAATTATAGATCTGGGTTTGTAACTTTACTAGGAAGGCCAAATGTGGGGAAATCTACTTTAATAAATAAATTGATTGGAGAAAAAATAACAATTACTTCTCCAATAGCGCAAACTACTAGAAATAAATTAAAAGGGATACTTACCACAGAAAATGGGCAAATAATTTTTGTCGATACTCCAGGTGTTCATAAACCTCATCATCGTCTTGGAGAGATATTAGTAAAAAACGCAAAATCTGCAATTAATGGAGTTGATATGGTTATTTTTGTAATTGATTCAAGTGAAAAACCTGGTAGAGGTGATGAATATATATTGAACTTTTTAATCGCAAATAAAACTGAGTTTATTGTTGCACTAAATAAGTGGGATTTGGTTAATAAAGAATTTAGGAATTTACGATTAGATCAATATAGAAGATTTTTTGGAATTAATACAAACTTTCAAATTGTAAGTGCTTCTCAAGGAGAAGGATGTTCTGAACTAGTCGATATGGCACTTAATTTTCTTCCAGAAGGACCAAAACTTTATGGCGAAGAGACGATATGCGACCAACCATTAGATAATTTATTATCTGATTTAATAAGAGAGCAGGTATTAATAAATACAAGAGAAGAAGTCCCTCATAGTGTTGCAGTAAAGATAGAAAAGATAGAGGAAATGAAAAGAAAAAATGGCAAAAGTTTCACAGCTATTTTGGCTACTATTATTGTTGAAAGATCAACTCAAAAAGGCATTCTTATTGGAAAGAAAGGTTCAATGTTAAAAATTATTGGTCAGTCAGCACGATCAAATATGTCAAAATTGATTGATGGTCCAGTTCATCTAGAGTTGTTTGTGAAAGTTGTTCCAAATTGGAGAAAAAAAGAATCAAGATTAGTTGAGTTTGGTTATGAGGAAGATTTCTAGATGAGTATTTTTAAATTTGATGTAATTACGTTGTTCCCTAAAGCTTTTGAATTAATAAATAATTCAGGGGTTATAACAAGAGCTCTAGATAAGAATTTGATCGATGTAAATTTACATGATTTAAGAAAATATGGTGTGGGTTCTTATAGACAAGTAGATGATAAGCCTTATGGAGGAGGTGCAGGAATGGTACTAAAACCTGAACCTATTTATAACGCCTATGAATCAATTAGAAAATCACCTAAAAGTAAAACTTTGTTGATGACCCCACAGGGTAAAGTCCTAAAGCAAAAGGATCTTGCGGGATGGTCCACTTTGAATCAAATAATAATTATTTGTGGTCAATATGAAGGTTTTGATGAGAGGATTAGATGTTTAGCTGATGAAGAGATATCGATAGGCGATTACGTACTTTCTGGGGGTGAAATACCCGCTATATCAATAATTAACGGTTTGACTAGATTATTACCAGGAACTCTTGGTGATCCTCATTCCTTAGTGGACGAGAGTCATAATTCTTCTTTATTGGAATATCCCCAATATACGAGGCCCTTAACTTTTAAAGATATGAAAGTGCCAGATATTTTAGTAAGCGGTAATCATGAAGAGATTAAATCGTGGAGAAGACGAAAAAGTATTGAAAGAACATTGGAGAGAAGAAGTGACTTGATTTCAAATGAAAACTACAAAAAATATCCACAAAGTAAGAGAATAATAAAAGAATATAATCAATTCATGAAATTAAGAATAGGTAATGAATACGATAATTACCCCGACTGGTAGTTATAACTGGGTTTTTATATTAAAGTTTGAGTTGCAGATGGGTTACAAACCAAGTGTCTTAAAACTAACCAAAAATTACAAATCACAAATCAGTTTTAGATAATTATTAAATTTGTAATTTAATCTTAAAAAATATATTGTATATCTTTCTATATAAGAACTATTATGAATAAACAATCTATGATGCATTCATAAACTTATAGGATTCCTACACAAAATTTTAAAAATCAATGGATTCAAAAACAAAAATAAGTATATCTAATTGGTCTAAAAGTGAGGAGTCTTATGCTGAGGAGCGAGAAGAATTACTTTCTAAAGTTTCTTCTGGAGAAGTTGCTAATGCTCCTTTCGTGTATTCTGAAAGACAATCAATTACATCATCATTAACAAGAATTGATCTCTTTAGAAAAGTTTTAAACAAACAAGGATCAATAGTAGAATGTGGAGTTCATAAGGGAAATTCTCTTTTTTTATACCATCATTTATCTTCAATTTTAGAACCTTACAATTTCAACAGAAAAATTATTGGTTTTGATACCTTTGAGGGATTTAGAAGCATAACAACTAAAGACAATGAAAATCTTAAGACTTCAGATTTTTCAGATACTTCCTATGACGAATTAATGAAATGGTCCTCTCTCCAAGGCAAAAATAAAGCGGTTAATCATATTGATAAAATTGAATTAATTAAGGGAGATGCAATAAAAACGATCCCAGAATATGTTGCTAATAATCCCCATTTAATAATTGCTCTTCTGTATTTAGATTTTGATATTTATGAACCCACTAAAATGGCATTAGAGTATTTATTACCTTTAGTGCCTAAAGGAGGGATAGTTGGGTTGGATGAGATTAATTGTAAAAAATGGCAAGGTGAAACAATTGCTTTTAAAGAATGTGTGCCTCTGAAAACAGCAAAATTAAAGAAATTTAGTTATGACCCTTGGGTTTCATATTATGAAGTTGAATAAAGTTCTAATTTTTATTTGCCAAATGAATTGCAATGAATAAATTACCTCAACTCCGAATTGGGAATGGATACGATATTCACAGACTAGTAGAGGATAGAGATTTAATTATTGGAGGTGTGAAATTGCATCATCCTGAAAATTTGGGATTGGATGGTCATAGTGATGCTGATGTTTTAAGTCACTCAATAATGGATGCATTATTGGGTGCACTTTCACTGGGAGACATAGGAAAGTATTTTCCCCCATCTGATGAAAAATGGAAAAATGCTGATAGTTTGTTTTTGTTATCAAAAGTAAATGACTTGATAAGACAAGATGGTTGGGAAATAAATAATATTGATAGTGTTCTTGTCGCTGAAAGGCCAAAAATTATGCCACATATAAAACCTATGAAAAAAAACATTTCTGAAATCTTAAATATTGATGAAAATTTAATTGGTATTAAAGCAACTACGAATGAAAAATTAGGTCCAGAAGGCAGAGAAGAGGGTATAAGTTGCCATTCAGTAGTACTACTTGAGAAAAAATGAAATTAAATTTAAATTTGAAAAAAAAATTTCAAAGATTTTGTTTAGGTTTAATATGCTTATTAGTTTTAATTTTTCAATCTGATATTCCAAATTTAAAAGCTCTTACTATGGATAATTATCAAGGTGAAATGGTCATAGAGGAATTGAGACTTAAAGTCCCTGCCGATGTAAAGGCAGCATGGTTGAATGCTGAAAAAGAAATATGGGAGCCATGGTTATCTTCTCAAGATGGTTTTTTGGGGAGACAATTATTTTGGGATAAAGAAAAAGAAGAAGCTTTAATATTGGTAAATTGGAAAAGTAAAAAATTGTGGAAAAACATACCAATGTCAGAAGTAAATGCAGTCCAACAAAAATTTGAAGATAATGTGAAAGCTGCTCTAAATATAGGAGAAAATCCTTTTAAATTAATTTATGAGGGAGAGTTAGATAAGCAAAGATGAATTCTGATATCAAGTTTGATTTTCAAAGAAGAGAGAGGCTTGGACTAATTGAGGCTATTTGGGGGCAAGACAAGAGTATTGACCAATTAAAGAGATTATCTGAAAGTGTATTAATTAAAAGTGAGGTTGTTTTCATTACAAGGATTAATGGTGAAAAAGCTAATATTCTTTTAGATTTGTATAATGAAGCACGATTCTATGAAGAAGCAAATTGCCTAATAATTGGGAAAAATTTGAATAAAATAAAAACAAATAAAAAAGTTGCCATAATTTCAGGAGGCTCAAGTGATTTGGCCGTAACACTTGAAGCGCAATTAGCACTTAAAATTTACGGAGTGAATTGTCAATCTTTTATAGATGTAGGAGTAGCAGGACTTCATCGATTAATGAGTCAGTTAGAAGAAATTAATAAATTTGATGTATTAATAGTTTGTGCTGGAATGGAAGGGGCTTTGGCAACAGTTGTGGGAGGATTATTGCCACAACCGATAATTGCAGTACCTGTCTCAGTCGGCTACGGGGTCAGTAAGGATGGGAATGCTGCTTTAAATAGTATGTTGTCAAGTTGTTCTCCAGGTATTGCAGTTATGAATATAGATAATGGTTATGGAGCAGCAATGGCGGCCCTTAGAATTATTAAAAGTTTTTCCTAATTATTTACTTTTTTTCTATTTCTAAGAGGTTTTCTATCCATAAATTAAGTTGTTTTGGAAGCATTCCTTCTTCTCTCATTTTGATTGCTTTTATAACGACCTCTGTATTTACCCATTCTGGAAATCTTTTCGGCATTTATTTATATATTAAGTAACTTTAATTTGGTACAAATTTTTATAAAGACAAGATCAAAGTAACAAATTTAATCTTTTATGGTTGATTTTGTACCTAATCTAGAAAGCTCAGAAGATGTATGTTCACTTTCTACATTTTTTAATCTTTCAATTAACTCAGAAAGATCTTTGTGTGCTAACTCCCCATTTTGCTCCCATTTTAGGGATCTTGAGTTATTATCGATTTTTTCTTGCATTATAGTGTTAAAGTAATAAGAATATAAAACGAAAAAAGAAAAAATTTGGTTATTGTTTCAAGCCTAAACTTAAAAAATTATGAAGATTTTTAATATACGAAAATTTTATCTTTTAACCACCACCAACTATTGAAACTATTTCTAAATTATCCCCATCTTTAAGTTTCACTTTTTCCCATTTTATGGAATTAATAATTAAATTATTTAACTCTACGACAATAGTGTTAGGTTTATATCCCATTAAATTAAGAGCTTTAGATAGTAGAGCATTTTCTTGATCAAGTTCTATTTTTTTTTCTTCCCCATTTACTTTAATTTTCATGAGACAATTCTTTTAGAATCATAATAGCGTCTTCTTTAGGATCTTCAGAATTCATTAATTGGGAAACCAAGGCAACTTTTTTAAACCCATTTCTTTTTAGATATGAAATATTACTCGACTTAATTCCTCCGATTGCAAACCAAGGAATGTGTAAATCTTTTGTTAATGTTTTGATCTTTTCAATACCTATAGGTTTTTTGTTCTTTTTTGTGGTTGTTTCAAATACTGGTCCTATTCCAATGTAATCACAACCCTCTTTAAGAGCATTAGAAATATCAATTTCGTTATTTGCGCTTATACCAATAATTTTTGAAAATCCTAATAATTTTCTTGCGGTTTTTAAGTCTAAATCATTTTGTCCAAGATGAATTCCATCAGCATTAGAAGCTAGAGCTATATCAAGTCTGTCGTTAATGATGAACAAAGAATTATATCTATCACATAGATTTTTAATCTTAATTGCTTCTTGAAGATTATCTTTATCAGTTCCTGTTTTAAATCTATGTTGAATGATTCTTACTCCTGCAATTAAAATCTCTTCAATTATTTCTAATAAATTGTCCTTTTGATCTGTGATCACATATAAGTCATTTTCTTTTAATATTTCCTCAGAATTTTTATACTTGCTTAAACTTAATAAGTCAATTTCTATATTATAAATTTCATATCTAATTTCCGAAGCGATTTTTGAAAGCTCATGATTATGTAGCCTTGAGAATTCTTCTATGACTCTTAATGCTTCTTGAACTCTGCCTGAATTAGAACTTATAATTTGCTCAGAAGTATTTCTGTTGTCTTGCTCTTTATGGGTCAATCCTTTGCATTTGTCTTCAATATGATTTCTAGATTGTTTATAAACTTTTAAATGATTTTTTCCCAAAATTTGTCTAAAATTTTTAATCCTTTTTACATATTTTTCTTTGCCTAGACCAAATCTAGCCCAATCCTCCAGTACTCGTAATCCCTCTCTAGCTCTGTCTAGATTAGCGTCAATAATTTGATAAATTCTTAGATCTTCAGCGTTTGTAGTATTGGAATTCAGCATTTGTAACTTATTTTTTATCGATTTTGAAAATTCTTAGGGCATTATCTCTATCTTTTTTAATTTGATTAGAAAGTTGATATATATTCTTGAATTGAATTTGAGACCTAAGCTTTTCAAGTGGTTCTACAAATAGATTTAAACCATATAGATCGATATTCTTATTAATTAAATGAACTTCAACGGCAGATGGCAATAAGGGATTTATTGTTGGTTGAGAGCCAAGATTCATAACAGATTCAATTTTTTGGTTGGTATTTTCTATAGTTATCCAAGCTGCGTAGACTCCTTCTCCAGGTAAAAATTTTCTGCCATCTATTTCAAGATTAGCGGTAGGCCATCCTATACTTTTCCCAATCCCTTTACCTTTAACAACCTTTCCTTTAAAACTATAAGGCCTATTGAGCAATTTGAAAGCATTTTTTAGATCACTTTTCTCTAATAAATCTCTTATTCTGCTGCTGCTGATTCTACCTTCTTTATCTTCTAAAATTGGAGTAATTTTTAGTTTTATGTCGGTATCCTTAATCGTATTTTTTATAGTATTTATGTCTCCACTTCTTCTAAACCCAAATTTAAAATTAGCACCCACAGAAATATTTTTGGCTTGCAATTGATTTATCAAAATATCTCTTACAAAGATTTCTGCACTTAATTGGGATAGTTCCTTATCAAAAGGAATTAGAACTAATTGTTCAATCCCCAGATCTTCAAGAATGGGTAGTTTTTCATAAGGAAGATCAAGTCTAAGGCGCATCTCTTTGTATAGAACTTCTCTGGGATGAGGCCAGAAGCTGGCAATTGTTGGGGTATATTGATTTTCTTCAACTACACTTTTTATTAACTTTCTGTGGCCAGCATGTAAGCCATCAAAACTTCCAATAGCTATTGAAGTAGGATTCTTAACTTCAGATGGCGATATTAAAGAGATCAAAAGATTACGTGCAATTTTATGTTTTTGATGGCAAATTTGAATAGATTATAGTTTATTCAATCAAATGAATGTCTGACAAAATTGATTTTCAGTCCCTTTCATTTGGAATGCGGCGCGTTGGATGGATACGCTTTTGGGTTCAATCCATTTTAGGTGTTGTTGTTGCAGCCGTTTTGCTTTTTTCAAATGTTGTAAATAATAGCGAAGGACAGCTTAGCTTAGCGCCTGGTCTTTCACTTACAACAATATCCTTGATCTTACTACTTTTTAGTCTTTGGCAAGGGTGGTTAATAGTTAGAACAGGAAGAGCAATCGCAAGCAATGCAAGACCATCAAGAGGGCAAACCAGTAGATTAATAAAAAGAGGACTAATAGTTGATTTATTTGGGATTTTGTTTGGATTAATTGGATATCAAGCCCTTATGGGAGCACTATTTATACAAGCATCCTCTCAGACGACTGGACAATTAATAACAGCGACATCTGACATCCCAATTACTGGACTTGAAATATTATCTGTTCTCAGTAACACACAAGTTATTGCTGCTCATTTTTTTGGACTTTGCTTTTCTTTATGGCTTTTAAGGAGGATTTACAAATGAATTATTAATTTTAGGTAAGTCATCTAAATTACCCCTCCAAAATAAATCTGGTTCTACAGGTGTAAGGGATATTTTATTATCTTGTATTTGAGATACATCACTAGGCCAATTCTTAGGACCATACCCTTTTGATTTAAGATCTAAAACTACCTCACCTGCTAACCAATAATAATCATCACCCCTCGGGTCTTCTCTTTTTGAAAATTGATTTTTATATTTTCTTATTGATAATCTTGTCCAAGATAATTCTCTTATTTTGCTTTTCTCGCAAGGAGGTATGTTTAAATTTAATAGAAGTGAAGCTGGCCAGCTATCCTTAATGGCTTGTTCGGCAATATTCATTGCAATTTCTCCAGCAAATTCAAAATTCTTCCATTTAAAACTAGCTACACTTATTGCCATAGAGGGAACATTTTCTAAAGTGCCTTCCATGGCTGCAGCAACTGTGCCCGAACAAAAAATATCTGTTCCTAGATTTGGACCGTGATTTATTCCAGATAGAACTAAATCAGGTTTATTATCCAAGAGTTCAGATAGTGCTAATTTGACGCAATCAGCAGGCGTGCCCGAACATCCCCAAGCTTCAATTCCTTCCTCGAACAATGCGTCCGCTCTTTCTACTCTTAGAGGAGATTGTAAAGTAAGACCGTGACCAGTGGCGGATCTTTCTTGGTCAGGACATACTACTTTTACATTATGCCCTCTTTTTCGAGCTGATTTTGCTAATGCTCTTATTCCCGCTGCAAAAACACCATCATCATTGCTAATTAATATATTTAACGGTTTCATTAATCAATAAATTTTATTTTGGACGATATTTAAGTAAGATGAAGCAATACTTATTTTTACTATATCAGTGAGTCAGATTGAATCATTAGGTCAAATTGAGGAAAAACTAAATAATCTTTCTCTAACAGCAAAAAAAAATATAGAGAAAGCTCATACTCACGAAGAACTTGATCAATTAAGAGTTTCTTTGCTAGGTAAAAAAGGTGTTCTGTCGATTATCTTGAAAACAATGGGCCAATTATCTGCTACTGATAGACCAATTATTGGCCAGAAGGCTAATTTAATAAAGATAAATTTGCAAGAATTAATAAATGAAAGAAAAAATCAACTTAATAGTGAAGCCTTAGATAAAAAGATTAAAACAGAAAAAATTGATGTAACTATCCCTTCAATTGGAACCCCCCCTGGAAATAAACATCCTTTGATTTCAACTCAAGATGAAATAATTGATATTTTTTGTGGCTTAGGATATACAGTTGAAAGTGGCCCTGAAATAGAAACTGATTTTTATAATTTTGAGTCTCTCAATATACCCAAAAATCATCCCGCAAGAGATATGCAGGATACTTTTTACTTAGATGAAAATCGTCTATTAAGGACTCATACTTCTCCTGTTCAGATAAGATACTTAGAAAAAAATCCTCCACCAGTAAGAATTATTGCCCCGGGGAGAGTGTATAGGAGAGATGCTGTAGATGCTACTCATTCCCCTGTATTTAATCAGGTCGAGGTTTTATGTATCGATCAAGATATTAATTTTAGTCATTTAAGAGGAACAGTTCTTACTTTTTTAAAGACTTTTTTTGGTGATATTCCTGTAAGGTTTAGAGCTAGTTATTTCCCATTTACTGAACCTTCGGCAGAAGTAGATGTTCAGTGGAAAGGTAAATGGCTAGAAGTAATGGGATGCGGAATGGTAGATCCGAAGGTCTTAGAAAAATTAGGAATAGATTCTGAGAAATGGACAGGATTCGCAGCTGGATTAGGAGTTGAAAGATTTTGTATGGTAAGACATCAGATTGACGACATCAGAAAATTTTATACAAATGATCTTAGATTCTTAGAACAGTTCTAATAAAATTGAAATTTTATATTAGGATTGTCCATCAAATTAGTTTAAGATAGTTATAGTTTTTAGGTTTTTGATTGGTACGTAAAGCAGGGCTAATAGTTAATGATGGGAAAGAACTTGCTGTTCGTACTGCAAGTGCTGTTGAGAAAAAATTGGAAAAATCTAATTATGAAGTTGTAAGGGTTAGTAGTTCTGGCGGAATGGTTGGATTCGCTAATCCTGACCAACATGTACGTCCATTGGGATATACAAACTGCGTTCCCGAGGGGTTTGACTCGTCAATGGAATTTGCAATAGTTCTTGGCGGAGATGGAACCGTTCTTTCTGCAGCAAGGCAAACAGCACCTGCTAAAATTCCAATCCTTACAATTAATACTGGTCATTTAGGTTTTCTTGCGGAAGCTTATTTATCAAATCTTGATGAAGCAATAAATAAAATCATTTCTGGAAATTGGGATATTGAAGAAAGAACATGCTTTATTATTAGTGTAATGAGGAATGATCAGAGGAGATGGGAGTCTCTCTGTCTTAATGAGATGGCTCTCCATAGAGAACCTCTGACAAGTATGTGTCATTTTGAGATTTCTATTGGGCGACATGCTCCTGTGGATATATCAGCTGATGGAGTAATTCTATCTACTCCAACGGGTTCTACTGCATATTCGCTGAGTGCTGGAGGGCCAGTTATCACACCCGATTGCCCAGTTGTGCAATTAACTCCCATTGCACCGCATTCACTGGCATCTAGGGCATTGGTTTTTAATGATTCAGAGCCAGTTACTGTTTTCCCTGCAACTCCGGAAAGGTTGGTAATGGTTGTGGATGGAAATGCTGGTTGTTATGTTTGGCCTGAAGATAGAGTGTTAATAAGAAAAAGTAAACACTCAGTAAAGTTTATAAGACTTGAAGATCATGAATTTTTCCAAGTTTTAAGAAATAAACTAGGTTGGGGTTTGCCTCATGTGGCTAAACCTAACAAATAAAAATTATTTAAATTTATTTTTTTCCTTTTAGTAGAAAAACAGGATTATTTGGTTCCAATCTAATTCCTTCCGAGATACTTAAACTTTTATAGGTCTGAATTAAATTTAGATTTGTTTTGAAATTTTTATCTTCTAATTCCTCTTTCAATTCCTTAATAGTTTGAATGTTAATTATTGGGATAACGATAATATCTCCAATTCGCATATCCTTAGACAGTTTATTAATTATTTGAATTTTAGTCTTTTTATCACATCCTCCAATTACTAATCTATTAGGCTTTTCAAAAGAACTTAAATTCCTCGTGTTTAAAGTATTAATTATTTCTTCTTCAAAAATAAATTTTGGTTTAACTCCAAGCCTTTTTGAGTTTTCTAGTATTAATGCTTTTGATCCAATCCTTTTATCGATACAAAACAAATCTAAATTAGGGCTTAATTTTAATGCCTCTAAACCTATTGACCCACAACCTGCTCCTATGTCCCAAATGACACCATTTTTAGGGAGTTCTAGATCAGCCAAGATTTGAACGCGAACCTCCCTCTTAGTAAATAAACTTGGTCTATCATCAAAAGTTTTAAAAATGTGGTCACTTATTCCAAAAAGAGGGAGATTATTATTTGAGTGATTTTTCTTTGTTTTTGTAAGAACAACAATGTTCAAACTTGATATATCAGAGGGTAATGATTCTTTAAGATTTAATTTTCTTATTTTTTCTTTGTCGAATCCTATTTCTTCACAGAGCCAAAAATCATAGAAGTCAATCAGATTTAATTCTGATAAGTTTTCTTTGATTATTTCTAAACTTTTATTATTTGAATCAGTAATAATAGACAAACTTGAAGGCTTTGTTTTAAGAGCCTCAACTAACTTAGTAGAATCTCTGCCGTGAATACTTACATTAACAGTATCTTGCCAAGGAATCTTTAATTTACTAAATGCTAATTGAATGCAAGTATTTGAAGGGTAGAAACTTAATTCATCTTTTAAAAAATTTTCTAATAATATTCTCCCAATTCCAAACCAAAGTGGATCTCCTCTAGAAATTAAAATAACATCAGTTTTTTGAGATCTAAGCCAGTTAACTAGCTCTTTATTACTTTCACTAGAAAAAAATGATTTATTTTTTAATAGATCATTTTGGATCCATGATTTAATTTCTTCAAAATATGAATTTGGAACTGCAATATTTTCAGTTTTTAAAAATAGATTTTGTAATTTAAAAGATAGATCCTCAAATTTATAAGAATTAATTCCAATTACATGAATTTTTCTATTAACTTCAGTCATCAATATTTAATGAAATGGAACTAAATTGTTTGAATGTTTTATTAAATTATCTTATTATTATTCGAGTTACTAAGTAAATTAATTGTCTGAAAGGAGAAAGAGATTACATGATTTATTGTTAACTCTAATTAATAAAGATAGTGAATTTGAGTTTATTGAAGAAGATTCTAGCGATTTAACATCTAGCTATTCTGAAAAAGACACTTTGAATCTATCTCGAGTTATAGAAAAAAATCGTAAAATAATCAAAAGATATCAAGCTATTGTAAGAACAGCTGTAACTCTAGATGCCCTGATGGATTCTGAAAATGAAGAAAATTACAAAATCAAATAAAAATATTTTTTTAAAAGGAATATTACCTTTATTTTTACTACTATCCTTTATTTTTAACCCATTAAAAGTATCTGCAGAAGTTGCAGAAACAGAAATTAATGGGGAATTAATAAATGCTAGTAGTGAGTTTTTAAGGGACTTGGACTTTGAAACTTGGCAATTAGTAGCTTATAAATCACCTCTTTTTGAAGATAAATTGATCTTGAGAGTAATAGGATATCCAGGAAATCTCCGAATTGATCATCCTACTTACTTGAGGGTTGAATCAGGGAGAAAACAGTGGCTTTTAGATGATAAAACATTACTTAATATGGAATTAGCAAATGATGGAAGACAAGCTGCAGCAGAATTCGATCTTGATGAATTGATTAAAAATTTAGATAAAAATAGACCATTAAGATTATATTTGTCAGGAGTTTTTTCTGAGTTACCCGTTCCTCCCTTCGTTGTTAAAGAGTGGAGATCAATAAACTGAATTTGAGTTTTGGTGATGTCTGAAAAAAATATAAGCCATAGAAAATGGATGAAAAGAGCAATTTTTTTGGCTTCTTTAGGCAAAAATACAACTAGCCCTAATCCTAGGGTGGGAGCGGTGATACTTGATAAGAATGGAAGCCTTATTTCAGAAGGATTTCACTTCAAGGCAGGGATGCCTCATGCAGAGGCAATGGCTTTTAATAATTTAAAAAAGGATGCTAAAGGTGGAACAATGTATGTGAATCTTGAACCTTGTTGCCATCTAGGTAAAACACCTCCATGTGTAGATAAGGTGATATCCTCTGGGATAAAAAAGGTATATATATCTATTGAAGACCCTGATAAAAGAGTCTCTGGTAAAGGTATTAAGCTTCTAAAAGAATCTGGAATACAAGTTCACTTAGGATTATGTAAAAAAGAATCCTTAGATCTAAATAAGGCTTTCATTCACAGGAATACTACTAAAAAGGCATTTGGTGTTCTTAAATGGGCAATGAGTATAGATGGAAGAATAGCTTTAAAAAATGGAAAAAGTAAATGGATTACTAATGATGAATCAAGGTCATTAGTTCATTCTTTTAGAGCAGAATTTGATGCAATAATCATTGGGGGAAACACATTAAGAAGAGACAATCCACTTTTGACTTCTAGAGGTTCTAAAAATCCTGAGCCTTTGCGAGTTGTTTTCACAAAAAGTTTAGATCTCCCTTCAAAATCTAATCTTTGGGATTGTAGTAAGGCAAAAACTTTAGTTATTTATGATTCTTCTACAGCAAATGAAAACTACCTCTCAAGGATTCCGAAATGTGTGGAGGTTGAAAAGGTATTATCAGATAATCCAGAGTTAATTTCAAAAATACTTGCAAAAAGAGGATGTAATAAAGTACTTTGGGAATGTGGCCCTGGGTTGGCTACTGCCGCTATTCAATCTAATTGTATTCAGGAGCTTATTACCTTTATTGCCCCAAAAATTTTAGGTGGAGAAAATAGTATGAATCCCCTAAGTGATTTTGAATTTAGAGAAATGCAGGAAATTATAAAATTAAGTGATTCTCAGTTTAGTTTGATTGGGAATGATATATGTATTAAGAGTTCATTTAAAAATTAATTTTGTACTAATTTTTATGGGTCAAAGTACCGTACGGTTCTTACCCAAAAAAAACAATACAGATACGGAAACTCTTCGTTTAGTTTATAATAAGATCAAAATAAATTATAACTATGCCAATAAGACAAGACGATAATCAACCTAATAGAAAATTTGGAATTGTAAATATTATTTTAATAGGAGTTGGAGCTTTACTTTTATTTAGTAGCCTTTTCCCTAATCAAAATATGCAAATCCCCAGGGTTCCTTATTCCTTATTTATAGATCAGGTTAATGATGGTGAAGTAAGGCGTGCATATATCACTCAAGAACAGATTAGATATGAATTAAATGGAGCTGAAGAAGGCGCCCCTTCTGTATTAGCAACCACTCCAATTTTTGATATGGACCTTCCACAAAGGCTTGAAAGTAAAGGGGTAGAATTTGCAGCTGCTCCTCCCAAAAAACCTAACTTCTTCTCAACTATCTTGAGTTGGGTAGTTCCTCCTTTAATTTTTATCCTTGTGTTACAATTTTTCGCAAGAAGAAGTATGGGAGGTGGAGGTGCTCAAGGAGCCCTAAGCTTTACTAAAAGTAAAGCTAAAGTTTATGTTCCAGATGATGAATCTAAAGTAACTTTTGCTGATGTAGCAGGAGTTGATGAAGCAAAAGATGAATTAACAGAAATAGTAGATTTCTTAAAGAAACCAGAAAGATATACAGATATAGGGGCGAGAATACCAAAAGGAGTGCTTTTAGTTGGTCCTCCAGGAACAGGCAAAACTCTTCTTTCTAAAGCTGTTGCGGGTGAAGCAGAAGTTCCTTTTTTTATTATTTCAGGTTCTGAATTTGTTGAACTTTTTGTTGGTGCAGGTGCAGCAAGAGTAAGGGATTTATTTGAACAAGCAAAGAAAAAAGCCCCTTGCATTATTTTTATTGACGAATTGGATGCCATCGGTAAGAGTCGATCTGGATCTATGGGAGTAGTAGGTGGTAATGACGAGAGAGAACAAACTTTAAATCAACTTCTTACAGAAATGGATGGATTTGCCTCAGCCGATAAGCCAGTCATCGTACTTGCTGCAACTAACCAGCCCGAAGTGCTTGACGCGGCCCTTTTAAGACCAGGAAGATTCGACAGACAAGTTTTAGTAGATAGACCAGATTTATCAGGCAGAAAAACTATACTAGAGATCTATACAAAAAAAATTAAACTTGCAGATTCAATAGATTTAGATTCTATTGCCCAAGCTACTAGTGGATTCGCAGGAGCTGATTTAGCTAACATGGTAAATGAAGCTGCTTTACTTGCAGCCAGAGCCAAGCGAAAAAGTGTAGAACAACAAGATTTAAGTGAAGCCATAGAAAGAGTTGTTGCTGGTTTGGAAAAAAAGAGCCGTGTTTTACAAGATGATGAAAAGAAAGTCGTTGCATACCATGAAGTCGGTCATGCGATTGTTGGTCATCTTATGCCTGGAGGTTCAAAAGTTGCAAAGATTTCCATTGTACCAAGAGGCATGAGTGCACTTGGTTATACTCTTCAATTGCCAACTGAAGAAAGATTCTTAAATTCAAAAGAAGAATTAAAAGGACAAATTGCTACACTTCTTGGAGGAAGGTCTGCAGAAGAGGTAGTTTTTGGAAAGATTACTACAGGGGCTTCAAATGATTTACAAAGAGCAACCGATATAGCTGAACAAATGGTTGGTACATTTGGTATGAGCGATATTCTTGGTCCGCTTGCTTACGATAAACAAGGTGGTGGTCAGTTTCTAGGCAATGGTAATAATCCTAGGAGATCTGTTAGTGATGCTACTGCTCAAGCAATAGATAAAGAGGTTAGAGATTTAGTTGATGATGCGCATGAAACTGCACTTAATATTTTGAGGAATAATTTAACTCTTCTGGAATCAATTTCTCAAAAAATATTAAAAGAAGAAGTTATTGAAGGAGATGATCTCAAAAATCTCCTAGCAGAAAGTAAAATGCCTGCATAGTAGAATCTTGATTTAACTAAAAATATTCATGATAAAACCAAATAAGCTTGCTAAAAATAATTTCCTATCAAGCTTGGATTTATCAACTGATGAGGTTTTGCATATTTTAGATCTTGCAAATAATTTTAAAAATAAAAAATTAAATATTGATCTTAGCAATAAAGTTTTAGGATTAATTTTTGATAAGTCATCAACACGCACAAGAGTTAGTTTTCAAGTTGCGATGACTAGACTTGGTGGAACTACTATTGACCTCAATCCCTCAACATCACAAATTGGAAGAGGCGAGCCAATTAAAGATACTGCAAGAGTTTTAAGTAGATATTGTGATGTTATTGCAATTAGAACATTTGATCATTTAGATTTGGAAGAATATGCAAAGTGGTCTACAAAGCCAGTTATTAATGCTCTTACAGACTTAGAACATCCATGTCAGGCTTTAGCTGATTTTTTAACCATTAAGGAGGAATTTCTTAATTTCAAAGATGTAGTTTTGACATTTATTGGAGACGGTAATAACGTCGCAAATTCTCTTATTTTATGTGGGGCGTTATTGGGAGTAGAAGTTAGGATTGCATGTCCCAAGGGTTATTGTCCAAATCCACTTTTCATCAAAAAAGCTCGTGAAATTTATAAGAATGAAAATATGTTGAGAATCACTAATGATCCCTATACTGCTGTAAGCGGGGCAAATGTTTTGTATACGGATGTATGGTCATCTATGGGTCAAGAAAATCAAAAGGAAGAAAAGGATAAAGTTTTTAATGGATTTACTCTCGATAGTGATTTAGTGGGAAAGGCAGATCAAGATGCAATTATTCTTCATTGTCTTCCTGCCTATAGAGATAAAGAAATTACTGATAAAGTATTTGAAAGTAAAAAAAGTAGAATCTTTGAACAAGCAGAAAATAGAATGCATGCACAACAAGCTCTTCTTTCATGCCTTCTTTCCTGAAAAGATTGCAATTTGTCCTTTGAAGAGGTACAAATGTATTAGAGTACAAATGTTTCTATGGTAACTACCGAAGATAATAATCTTACAGATGCTCAAAATGAGCTTTATGCATGGATAAAGAATTATATGAGGGACTTCCAACATAGTCCTTCGATAAGGCAAATGATGCAAGCTATGGGTCTTAAATCGCCCGCTCCCATTCAAAGTCGTTTAAAACATTTACAAGAAAAAGGATATATATCATGGCAAGAAGGTAAAGCAAGAACACTTCAATTAGTTGATGATTTAGTAGAAGGGATCCCAATTATGGGATCGGTAGCAGCTGGAGGTTTAGTTGAAACTTTTTCTGATGTTAATGACAATTTAGATATATCAGATGTCTTAAAGAAAAAGAATATTTTTGCACTCACAGTAAATGGGGATTCAATGATTGATGCGTGTATAGCTGATGGTGACATGGTTTTGATGGAGTCAATCAATGATGTATATTCTCTTAGGAATGGAACAATTGTAAGTGCATTGGTTCCTGGATTGGGAACAACATTAAAGTATTACTTTAAAAGAAATGGGAAAATTTTTTTAGAAGCTGCTAACCCTGCTTATCAACCAATAGAGTTAGATCCGGAGCTTGTAATTTTTCAGGGCAAATTAGTAGCAGTCTGGAGAAAAGTATAATTCCACTTTGAATATTAATTAAAGTCAATTTAATAATTTCATTATGATTAAGGTATAATTTTAAAAAAGAAATTAATTTTGAAACAGCTTTTTTGTTCTTATTTATATATTCTAGTTCTAGTTTTTAGTAATTTTTTTCATATTCCAGCCTCTATTGCTCTGGTTAATAATAAAAAAATAGAAACAAAAGAAATTTCAACTGATTTCTTGAATAAGGTGCCTAATAGTTTTTACATTCTTGGCCCCGGAGATGCTTTAAGAGTTAATATTTCTAGAGAATTGCCTGAACTTGCTAGTATTGTTCAGGTTAATGGAGAAGGAACAGTAACCCTGCCAAGATTAAAAAAAATTTATGTCAAAGAACTAACAGTTAATGAATTAACGAATCTTTTAAATAAAGCTTATGCGAAATTTGTAAAGAACCCAGATGTTGAAATTGAGATTTTAAATTATCGCCCTATAAGAGTTTTATTGGAGGGTGAAGTAACAAACCCAGGGATACAGGTTTTACAAGGATTTGTCACTATTTCTCCAAATAATGCAGATTTAAGTTCCACTAATAGATATTTACTAAAAAAAGAGAGTACGCAAAGAAGAGATACATTTAGTCAAAAATTTGATGCTCAATATACTATGACTGAAAGAAATTATAACGCTATTAATTATTTCTTCCCAACTGTTTTTGATGCCATTCGTCAAGGTGGAGGTATTACCGAATATAGCGATTTATCAAATATACAAATAATTAGAAAGAATAGTATTTCGGAAGGGGAAGGAAAGATTTCAGCCAATTTAGACTTTTCACAAGTTTTAACTTTTGGAAATGATTCACAGAATATAAGAATATATGATTCTGATATTATTAGGATTGGTAAATTAAATCAACCAAATGAGCTGCAATTAAATCAGGGAATTCTATCAAATCTTAATCCCAAATTCATAAGAGTATTTGTAGCGGGAAGAGTAATAAATCCTGGAGTTGTTACTTTATCCAGAACAGGAGTTATGACAGATGCAGTTATGCTTGCCGGGGGTGCAAAAGTACTTAAAGGACCATTAACTTTCGTTAGAAATAATAGTGACGGATCTATCGAAAAGAGAAGATTCGGTTATAAAAGCGGAGCTAAGAGGGGATCCTATAAAAATCCAAAATTAAAAGACGGTGATGTTATATTGGTAGGTGATAGTTTTTTATCGATGTCTGCTGAAGTGATTGAGGAGTTTACAGCTCCATTCTTTGGTCTTTACTCTACTTATGGACTTATAAAAGCAATAAATGCTGAATAGTAAAAATATGACTAAAACAATTAATGATGAGCTGAGCAATTCTGAGAATTTCAAAAATGATGAAATTGATGTACGTACTTTTTTTAATTTTGTCTTTAGAAATAAAATATTGATTGGTTCTTTTTCTTTTGTCTTTTTTATTTTTGCTTGTGCTTACTCATTAACCTTAAAGAGGATATGGGCAGGCGAATTTCAAATAGTTTTAAATGAGGAACGAAATCAAAGTTTCAACATGTCAAATTTTTCGCCAATTGTTGAAAATCTTGTTGATGGTGATAAAGACTTATCTACTCAAGTTGGTATTTTAGAAAGTCCATCAATTTTAATGCCTATTTTTGATTATTATAAATCCACCTATAGATCTGGTTCTATAGGCAAAAATGATAAATTTGGTTTTACTTCATGGCAAGGAGATTTAAAAATAGCACTTGAAAGAGGAACTAGGATTCTCAAGATTTCTTATAAAGATAATAGTAAAGAAGCGATTTTGGATGTTTTAGAAAAAATTTCTAATGCATATCAAGAATATTCAGGTTTTGGAAGGAAAAGGAATAAAGAATTAGTAGTAAAATTTTTAAAAGAACAAGTAGATACTTATAAATTAAAAAGTGCTGAATCTTTAAAGAAATCACAATTATTTGCTATTGACCAAGATCTAATCTTTATGAGACCAAGTAGTTCTAATTCATCACGAGCTACTAGCTTATTAGGTATTGGAAATATGTTGGATATAGGAAAATCTTTGAATCCAGCATTTGGTTTTTCAAGTCAAATTCCGAATTCTTCAGGGAACTTTGTTGTTTCTAATGTTGAGGTGGAAAATATTAGAGCTGAGGCGGCAAATAAAATAAGATTGATTGATCTTCAAATAAAAAAAATTGAAGACTTAGGAAACGATACTGATAAATTACAGTTTATTGGCGCAAGTATATCTCCTTTAGAAAAAGAAGGATTACCCCAAAAATTAGCTGATATTCAGGCGACTATAATTGAAAAAGAAACATTATTCACTGATGATGATCCTAGTTTAATTAGATTAAAAGAGAAAAGGAATCTATTGGTAAAAGAATTAAAGAAAAGGTCAATTGGTTATTTGAAAGCCGAAAGATTAGAAGCTGAGTCTATAAGAAATTCTGCAATAAGACCAAAAGGAGTTTTATTGAAATATAAAGAATTAATAAGAGAGGCGGAGAGGGATGAGGCTACTCTTGTTGATCTAGAAAATAAATTGATAGCGGCTGAAATTAATCAGGCCAGAATTGAAGATCCTTGGCAATTAATTACAAAGCCAACTTTACTAAAAAATCCTGTGGGGCCGAAAAGAAAAAATATTGGTTTGACTGGTTTAATCTTAGGTTTTTTAATAAGCTGTTTATTATCATTTAGTAAAGAAAAAAAATCAGGAAAGGTATTTGATTTACAAAAAGTAAAAGATCTTTTATCTTCTCCTTTAATTGAAGAAATTGAGATTGAAAATAATATTACAAAAACAGATAATATATTATTCCTAAAAAAGTTTATTAAAAGTCGTCAGGGTAAAAAAGTTTATTTAATCACATTAGTAGAAAGAGAAATGAATTACTGTAAAAAGCTTGCAAAATTTTTGTTAGAAGAAGAAAAGCTTTCGAAAGAAATTCAGGTTCTTGACTCCTCAATTAATCATGATGATTTTGTTGGTGATGAAACCATACTCTTAATGTGCTCTCTTGAAAATGCAAAATACTTAGATATAGAAATTGTCAAGAAAAGATTGAAATTGCTTAATGTAAATTTGACTGGATTTTTGCTTTTAAAAAACTAATTCTTTTCATCATATTGCTATATATTTATAAGCTCTATAAATTGAAAAAATACTTAGAAATATTGAAATAGATGTTACTGCAAGTACACTAATCTGATTAAGTTTTTCCTCTTCTACATGAAAAAATAATAAAAAAATAGCTGGATATATTGCTGATTTAATCCTACTTATTGAATAGAGAAAACTAGCTTTATTTTCTAAGATTATTAGTGGAGTAGAGAATAAAAGGTAGATTATAATAATAGAAAAAAAAGTATCATTTTTATCTTTCTGTTTACCTAAGATCCTTATTAGGATTGGAGGTATTATTAGAAACAGTGGATATAATGTCGAAATGGTAGATAATGCTGCACTCGTAGTAGAATCGTCGCTCATTGTTAGACCATATCGGTCAAATCCTGGCAAAAGAAATGCTATTTTTACGAAAAGTACATCGATATATTGAATCAACAAATATACTGGAAACAGTGAACCTAAAAAAATAAAAGACTTTGACAGTAATGTCGTTTTATTTTTTATATGAATTAAATTTCTCAAAAAATATTTACAAATAAAATAAAAAATAGAGAAATATGAATAAATTGGATGCACAAAAAATATAAAAATACTTATCAATAATTCGTAAAATATATCTTTATTTCTTTTTGATCTATAAAAAATTAACAATAAAGTTGTTAATGCAAATGCCAAATATTGCCTAATATGAACTAATAGTAATGGAGGCGCCATATTCAAAAAATATGTCATATAAAGTAAAAAAATATATTTAAAATTAGTCTTTTTTTTAATTTGTTTAAATATTTTGCTAAAAGAAAAAATGACTATTGTTGATGACAATAAGTTCAAAGTAATTATTTTTTGCCAAGTTCCTGGAATAAAGAAAGTCAAATAATGAACAACGGTATATTTGAATGCTTCAGCACCATAATCTGCATGATTTTCTAATGACATAAGGAAATTAGAATTATCTGTTCCTAATAATGAAGTTGGTCTGTATAAAGTCGCTGCTATTACTGCAAGATAGAATAGTGGGATAGAGTATTTACTATATCCTTTTAAAATGACTAGAGGTATTATTAAAATAGATCCAATTAATAAAATAAGAAGAGAATTTGCATACATTGTATTTTTATAAGATTATTAATTTAAAGCTAGTATTGCAAGATGTTTTAATAATGGATGAATTACATAATAAGTCTCTCCAGAATTAATTTTTTGTTTTTCAGACTTAATTTTGAAATTATTTTTATAATACTTCAACATTACATCCACTAGTAAGTCTGCTCTTATTGCAGTATCGTATTCATAGTCTAAATTACAATTGCCGTCTGGTGGAGAATAATTTTTGTATTTAATTATATTCCCAGCATCAATTTGAGAGGAAAGCAGAATTGCTGATACACCACATTGAGCAGTTTTTAACAGGCTATAGTAAATTGTTGTACTACCTCTAAATGTGGGTAATATTCCTGAATGAAGGTGGAGAAAAGGAATACCCATATCAATCAAATTACTAGATACAATTTCACCGCCAAATCCTGAATAAATTATTAAATTAGGTTTCAAATTTTTTAAATATGTCTCTATAGATTTGCAGTTAATTGTCTCACTCTCAAAAACCGTGATATTATCTGAAATCTTTTTTAAACTTTCTTTTAAAGATATCTGGGGGTCAGGATTAAAAATTCCATTGATATACTCTTTCGAACGGATTGGTGGGGAGGTAGATTTACCTGTTTTTATAGAATTGGATTTGGATTTAATAATGATAGAGTTTTTAATTTTTAATCCATTCTTTAATAGAGATTGAGCATAACCTCTTGATCTGATAGTGTCTGCAGCTATAAAAAGAACATTTGGAAATTTAGTAAAATTGTTTATTGATTGATTTTGCTTAGTAATTTCTTTTGTTTTTTTTTGATTTAATAAATTTATATAACTAATTCTAAGATTATTAAATAATTCACTTTCGATTTTTATAATGTTTGAAAGTCTTAGTTTTTGTTTCTTATTCAATATATTTTCATAACAAATTACGATATCTAAACATTTTATTAGGGAGTTCAAACTAGGCAAATGACTGAAGCTTTTATAAGTTTTTATTAATAATTCAGCAAAATCTAAATATAAATTAAGGTCTCTAAATTCACCTATCCCTTTCCCACCTTTTTCGGTCTTTTTATAATTTGTGTAAATACGCTTAGTAAGTTCAAATCGTTTTATAAGCCAATTTGTAGATTCTTTTATGTATTCTGAATCCTTATTATGGTTATCAAACTTACTTTTAATAAAATAAATTAAATCTTTTGTGATTATCTTTTCTGAATGAATATCTAATTGATTTTTATATTCTGAATCTAAACTTAAAATAGCTTCTTTATTATTTATTCTGAACTTATCTCTGTAATTTTTCCATTGATCAATGAACAATTTTCCTAGATATGGAGAATATTCATAATTTATTTTTTCTGCTAAAGGGTCGGTACAAATATATTTATAAGTCATTAAGAAAATTTCTGAACTTTTTGGTATATTTTATCAGCTATTATTTTGGGGGATTCGCAATTAAGACCAGTGTTAAAAGATAAGTCTGAATCAGAGGGGGGGTCAAATTTAATATCAACTCCCACTACATTTTTAATTAACCCTTTTTTAGCTTGATCATATAAAGCTCTTCTATTGCATAAAATGTTTTCTGAAGCATATAAATAAACTTCTATATATTTAGAGTAATTATCTCGATTCCACTTCCTAGATTCTTTAAAAACAGAAAGGATGCAGCAAACCACATTTATTTCTTGCTTATCTAACCATAAACAAAGATTTGATATTCTATCAGCATTTATTTTTCTTCCTTCAATTGAGTATGGATCATCTCCAATATTATGTTTAAATATTTTTCTCATTTCATCACCATCAATAATTACAGTAGGCTTTGATTCTGTCTTCCACAGTTTATATAATTCTTTACCTATGGTGGATTTGCCAACCCCTGATAAACCAATAAGCCAAACAATCATTTATATCTATAAAGAGTTATGAGGCATTTTTATTATGCCATCTTTTATTAACTTTGAAGCAATCTGTAGATCTCTTGGACGATCAATCTCGCACCATCCATCTTGATTAGCAACTGCACCTACGGAAATATCATTATTTATTAATTCATTGATAAGTTTAGTCGTATCGTAGTTATAAAACTTACTTGAATCTTGATTTATGATATTAATAATTAAATCTTTTGCTTTACTATTTATTTTAAGAAGTCCCATGAATTGACCTTCGATCTCCTCAACAGTTTTAACTTTATTCCCAATTTCTGTAATATTCCCCTTTAAATCTAATGTAAATGATTCTGCATCTGATAATGGCTCCTCAAATCTCATTTTCCAGAGTTTTAGCCATTTTTTATCATATGCAACAGATAATTCTGAATCACTTTTAATTAAATCTTTAACTATTGCATCGTTATATATGATGTCTGAATAACTTATAATAAGAGGAGTATCAATATTTTCCAGTGCGACCATAATACTCGATATCATATTAGATCTATTCCAATAAGAGTTAAAAATTGTCTTATATCCCTTTGTCTCTATTACTTGAGATAGGTAGCCTGTTATTACAAAAATCTCTTCAATACCAGCCGATCTTAAAGTTGAATGTTGCCAATCTAATAAAGTGGTATTACAAACTTTAGTCATACCTTTAGGTTTTGATTTTGTTATGGAACCTAATCTAGAACCTCTCCCAGCAGCGAGAATCACAGCTTTCATTTTTAGATTTCTATAGCCTGGTGGAAACTTTTTTTAAATAATATGTTCAGTAAATGTTTATCAAATTCTTTTTCGAAATTATCTCTTTCAATATGCCATTGGATACCTATTATAGGTTCCTTGAAATGGTAGAAACCCTCGATAATATTTTTAGCTTTTGCAAAAGGTACTAGATTTTTAGCAAGTTCAATAGAAATAACCCCTTCATTATGATAACTATTAACAAAAAATTCTTTTTTAAGACTATTAGTAAGAATCTTTTTATCAATAATTTCAATTTTATGTTTAGCACCTGCATGAGAGTCACTTGTGATTTTAGTAAGGTCTTTCTGGAGTTTCCCTCCAAAGTATTGGTTTAATACTTGAAAACCTCTGCAAATTCCAAGAATAGGCTTCCTGAAGTTTCTACACCATTCAATTAAAGTTATTTCAGTTTTATCTCTTTCTATACATGATCCCCAATCATTACCATTAGAGAGTATTAGACCGTCAATGTCAAATGCAGATACAATTTTTAATGCATTTTCAGAATCATTTGGTATTGGTATGAATTTATAATCTTGTAAAAAATTTGATAAGTATTTAACCCAATCTTCGCTTATTGAATCTCTATTCTCTCTCCATTTATTATCATTATCTCTTCTCATGGTAATTCCAATTAATTTCATTAAAAATAGTTAGTGAATTGGTTTAATAGTTCCTATTTCGCAGTCTAATTCTATTTGCGAATATTTGTCTAAGCGTTCAAAAATTTGATCACCACAACCAATTGATGCAGGAATATTCAATTCAGAGCAACGAATTGCCATGTGAGAATTAGCTCCTCCATATTTAGTTATGAGGGCGAGCAAATTACTAGTAAAAATCCAATCATAACCGGGGTCAGCACTCTCAATGGCTACAATGTGTCCGTTTAATTTGTTCACCTCTGTATTGCATGCAGATACAAATATTATGGGCCCTCGAACTTTTTTAGACCCAATAAAATTTGGTTGATCTTTTAGCGTTGGAATAATAACTAAATCGGATGCTCTAGTAATTAAGTTTGGAAGTTTAATGGCTTTTGTAGTCTCATAATCTCTTGATCTTTTTTCTGAAATCGACCTTAGATTTTCTTCTATTGATCTTCCTGCACTTTCATTTAAACTATCTAAAATTTCTCTAATATCTAAATGAGATAATTCCTCGCGACTTAGCCCAGAACCCTTGCCCCATACTGCAATTATTTCTAAAAGATCACTTAAGCATTTTGTAAAGATGAATTTTGATAGTTCCCGAGATTTAGACGAATCTTTGATATATTCCAACAGTTCATTTGATTTAATTTTAAAACCTTCCTCTTTTAATCTTTTATTTAATTTAGAAACTTTTGCGTCATTCAAACGAAAGTTTTTATTATTTTGAACTATATGATAATTTTTATTTTTAAGAGGAGTAAATTTTCTTTGATCATAGCGGCTAGACAATATATCGTAAGTCCCAGGTCTTAAATGACCATATTTTTTTAAGAATTCATCAAAACTTATTTCATCAATAGAAAGCAAATCTAAATCAAATAGGAATTCACTTGTAATAGTAGATACTGATCTTTCAAATTCTTTAGAGTCATTATCTTCAAGAATTTTTACATGCACTAAAGATTTCAATAGAGCTTTCCCTATGAAAGCGTGCCTTGCAAGTATAGAGAAAGGAGTCGTTCCTTTTTCTTTGATATTTTCAATAATTTTTGAGATAGTTTCAAGATAATTATCTTTATTTAGATTTTCTAGCGAATTATTATGTTCTTCTAATAAGTCATTAAGTTTTTTTATGTTACTTTGAATACTATTTTTACTTTGCTCTACTGCATTTTTAGTAATTTTAAAATATTCTTCTCTTATAAGATTGATTTCATTTTGTTTTAAGTGCTTAGGGAGAAGATCGCTTATTTTTGAATCAAAATCAAAAGTCCAACTTGTTAGGGCAACTTCAAACTCAACCTTATCATGTAAATGCGGATTATTTTTTAAATAAGTTATCCAATGGTTAAGTAAATCATTAGTTAATTTAGTTGGAATAGAAGAAGGAATGAAGGACTTAAAGCTGTTTCTTACATTTATAAAAGGTTGACCACCAAAAGAATACATTAGAGGCAGTCCTTTGAGATCTTTATATCCCATGTACTTCCTTGAAATACGCCAAACTTTATCTGTAATTAAAATTCTATAAAGTGAATAAGCTAATCTTCTCGGAGCATTTCCTATTATTTCTGCAGGGTTCCAATCAGGCATTTTGCCAAATACTGTGTAATTCAAATTATCTTTTTGATCAAATAGCATTGGTGGGACCATTATTTTCAACATATTTATAATGTCTTCTACTCTTAAAGATAATCCTCTACACCAGTTTGGATGCGTAGTAATACGTCGAACTTGAAAAATTTGAACATCAAAATTCTTATTAAGTGAGAATTCAATATCAAGAAATTGGCTATTAGTTATATTTTCTATCTCTTTAACAGCTTGAATTAATTTCAGAAACCTTTCAGATTCCAATTCTTCCCATGAATTGCGACTAACATATAAGGTTCTATTACTATCTCCTATCCCTTGGGTAATTGTATCAGTCTTCCCCGTCTCATCATCATAGTTAATTACATAATAGGGCGCCCCTGTGTTCATTGCATGTGTAAAAATTACCCCACTCATAGAGATATCTTTTATCATTGTTTGAACCATAATCTGATCTTTTAAATTAGCTGTACTTTTAGTTTTATTATCTTTGTAACTATTAAAAACTTTTTTTATAGAAGACTGAAGTTTTTCTGGATTATTAGGATCAATATGAGGAATAGATAAGAATGCACCTGCGTTGGCAAAAAGTTCGCCATCCTCATTTACGGCGGATGAACGAATAATAACTGAATCTCTCTCTTTGGTTTTCATTTCTGAAATTCTTTTTAGTATTGTTTCTTTATTTGAAGTCCATTCTTCCAAGCTAAAATGGAAAAAAGAGGGTATCTCAGAAAAAGATAATTTTCCTTCTAACCTAATAAGAGTCTCTGCTTTAGAACCAAAAATAAACTCTGATATAAACTCTTTCATACTCTTAAGTCATTACCGTTTTTTTGATCTTATATTATTTTAATCTAAAAGATAAGTTGTGAATCAAATCCTTTGAGAGCCTTTTCCCAATCTTTTTTTCTTGTTTTTTACCAAATATCATAATTCGAGAAGTAAGATTTATATTTTTCTTTCATATTTTCGTCAGTAATTTGTTTAGGAATATTATATTCAAACAATTTAAACGTAGCATTTTTTAAATTAAAACTCCCATCATCCTTGGTAGCTTCTTTAGATTCAATGTATGCTTCATATTCAAGATCTTTGATTGTCGCTTTATAAGTTTGATCAGGATATATTGATTCTGAAAATATATAATTCCTTTCTTTACCTCCTAGTAAGAAAGGTAAATTACCATCAATATTTTTCTTGTCGTAATAAATATTGCATTCGTTTAAAAGGATAGGTAATAAATCAACGTTTTCTATTATTTCTTTACTATGGTTATTAGAATTATTTAGCCCCCTAATCATTAAAGGTACCCTTGTTCTTCCAGTGTTTAACAATTCAGGAATGTTATTGATATTTTCCATTTGATTATCTCCATGATCTGAGACAAGAGTTACCAATATTTCAGAATCCGAGTAATTTTCCTCAATAAAATTGTAAAGTTGTTTCATATGAAAGTCCCATTGTTTAATTTCCTCTTTTTGTCTTTCTGAAGAAAATTTGCAATATGATCTGAAAGGTGATTTTATTTTTCTATTTGAATTGGTAGTTAATAAGTCATTTAAATTTAAGTTGCTTTTAGCACTAAAACTAGGAGTACCATTTATTGGATGATGGGTGTCAAAAAACGATAACCAATGAAACATATTACGTTTATTAAAAACTCTATGACTTTCAATTAATTCATAGATTATTTCATGATGTTTTAGAAGATGCTTATAAATTGTTCTATCAAAACCACTACAAAATCCAGATGATAAATGTTGTTTACGATTACCAGATATCATTTGTGTAAAATATCCATCCTCTTTAAAGTACTGAGCTATTGTTTTAGATTTTGAATCAAATGCTTTTATGTATCTAGGATGAAAAATTTTTGATTTGTGGGTATATTTCCCAGTAAACAATGATGCAACACTTGGTAAAGTCCATTCCGAGTTCGCGAAACAATTTTCAAATGTTAATCCCGCTTTAAAGAAATTGATTGTATTCGGTATTAATTTATTTATATTTGTCATCTGAAACCATGATGAACCAAATCCATCAATAAAAATAACTAGTACGAATTTCTTTTGTGCGGAGGTTTTTTTTATTTGTTTGATATTTATTGGGTCGCCAATTATCAATGGTTTGGGTGAATTAAAAGATAAAGTTCCAGAATCTTCTAATTTAATTGGATGAAATCTATTACATTGAACGTTTTTATATAAATAACTAGTGCCATTAATATTAATGGATAGTGTCCCTTCATTGGAGTTGTCATAATCAGAATCAAATATTGATAAAGGTAAAATTGAATCTTTTTTATACTTTATTTTTATATCCTTCGAATTATTATATTTATTACCTTTATAAGTCTCCGTTTTATGGATAGTATCTGTAATTAATACTGAGTTAGAAGTATGTATTCTAGTCTCTTCATAATATTGAGAGTAATAGGCACAATTTGATTCTCCTGAAACATTAGT
>QCCW01000003.1 GCA_003281125.1 Prochlorococcus sp. AG-347-N23
CCTGAAGCCGCGGGGCCTGGAGGACCAGGTGGAGATCCAATGGGAGGAATGGGTGGCATGGGAATGCCAGGAATGGGTGGCATGGGAATGCCAGGAATGGGTGGCATGGGAATGCCGGGTATGATGTAAAAGCTAACTAGCTTTTTTATCGTTGTTAATCCACTTTCTTAAATTTTTAATATGAGGTAGGGGTAATTTTGGTGTTTCAGTAAATTGATTTATTTTATTAGAATTTTGATTTTTGCTAGATATTTCGTTGCTGCTAGAAGTTTCCAGGCCATTTGCTTCCCACTTTATTTCTCCAATATTTTCAAAAGTTTTTGATAATTCAAGCTTAATTTGTTCTTGATTTTCTTCATGAACTTCATCAATTAAAGATATATGTTCTTGATTTTCTTCTTGAACTTCATCAATTAAAGATATTTGTTCTTGATTTTCTTCTTGAACTTCATCAATTAAAGATATATGTTCTTGATTTTCTTCTTGAACTTCATCAATTAAAGATATTTGTTCTTGATTTTCTTCATGAACTTCATCAATTAAAGATATATGTTCTTGATTTTCTTCTTCACGCTGATTTTCTTTTTGTAGTGAACTATGGATTAATAAATCGTTTAATGAATCAATCCCAAATCTATGGACCCACTTAAGAACAACATTTTCTTTAAGCAAAAAATTATTTTCTAAAGAGGCTTGTTTAAAAACTTCTATTAAATGATTTTTTAAAAGCATAAAATTTCTAATTTAACTTCCTGTTTAACAGAGGCCTTATAATAATCAAGGAAAAAACTGTTAAAGAAAATAAAATTGAGATACAACTCTTACAAGTTAAATCACCATATGGGGCATGTAAAGCCACTAATTCTAAATCCATAGTTTGTGTATATGCAGTCCTAATAGGTTCAATAGCAAAAGTTAATGGATTTAATGAAGCTAACCATCCCAACCAATTTGGCATAAAAGAAATTGGAGCTAAAGCAGTACTCGCAAATAGAAGAGGTAAATTTATTACGAATATAAGTGCGATTAATTCAATATGTCCCGGCAAAACAAACGCTAAACATAAACTTATTGATGTCACAAAAAGAACTAGTAAAATTAGTGTTGTAAATACAATTCCTAAACCATATAAGTTGGGCCATCCATAACCCAAAATGTATGAAACAATCATTATTACGATACTCTGAACAAAGCTCAAGATTGTTATGTAAAAAAAAGAAGATAAAACTATGGATAATCTACTGGTTAAAGGAGCCACAAGTAATCTATTAAGAAATCCAAACTCTCTATCAAACATTAAAGGAAGACCGGAGTTTAGGGCTCCGCTAAAAGCAGTAAAAACAATAAGTCCTGCTCCTAAAAAATTCCCATAAGAATCAACTCCTGGTAAAAAACCTTCAGGAGCTTTAGAGAATAATGCCCCAAATAAAAAAAGCCAAATTATTGGTTGTAATATTCCTGCTAAAAGAGTTGATGGTCTTCTTTTTAATTGAATAAATAATCTCTTTGTTAAGGCAAATGTTTCTTGATATAAAAAAAATAAATTATACTGTTGTAATTCCATAATTAGCAGTATTTAGTATTTATTATAGTTAGTTAACCAAAAGTTTTTTTATCGCATGGATTGCTTTGATTCTTTTTTTAGATCTCTTTTCCCTGCCATAGAAATTTCAGCATCCAATAATGTTTTCCCAGTTGCCTGAAGATATACATCATCCAAGCTTGGCTGACTTTGGGTAAGAGAAAAAATTTCAAACTTTGAGAAGGCCAATTCCACTTTTAGCTTCGTAAGTAAATCTTTTTGCTTATCTGTTACGAAATTTATCGAGAAACCTTGAGCTTCATTTATGATAATCTGACTAATTCCATCTATTGAAGATAAAATTTTACATATATTTTTTGCTTCTTCCTGATTACTAAATTCTCTTACTTTCAAAGTTACTCTATCTCCTCCTAATTTATTTTTGAGCTCTGCAGGAGTTCCTTTTGCTATAACTCTTCCATCATCAATTATCACTAATCTGTCTGCCAATTTATCTATTTCATCAAGATAGTGACTACTTAAAATAATGGTCATTCCATTATTTCTCAAATCTTTCAGAAGTTGCCATATAATATTTCTACTTTCAATATCTAAACCAACTGTAGGTTCATCCAAAATTAATACTTGGGGCAAATGTAAAAGTCCAGCTGCCAGATCTATTCTTCTTTTCATTCCCCCTGAATAAGTTCCGCACTTACGATCAATCCAATCATTCATTTCTAATTGATCTATTAATTTATTTATCCTTTCAAATTTTTTATTTTTGTTGATGTGATATAAATCTGATTGAAAATCCAAAAGCTCTCGTCCAGTTAATATTTTATCAAGTGCGATGTCTTGGGCAACATAACCAATTAATTCTCTAATTTTCCTTGAATTTTTTATCAGATTAATATTATTTATAAAAACTTCTCCACTATCAGGCTCTATTAAAGTAGCGAGTATTTTTATTAGTGTTGATTTGCCAGCACCATTTGGACCTAATATTCCGAATAATGTGCCAGCTTCAATTTCCATCGATAAATTTTTTAATGCATTGATATCTGAATAAGATTTTGAGAGCCCTTTAACTTTTATATAATTCATCAAACTTACTATTTACTTAAAAAACATTTTACATCTAATTTAATTACTAAGCAGGGATACAATAGATAAAAATATTTGCATAGATTGCTGCTCAAATTCTACGGATAATTGGGTTCTGGAAATTAATAACAAAAGACAAATGCCAAACATGTAGAGAATAGACCACCTAAAAAGAGACTTTGCTCTAGAAAGATCATCAGGAGATTTCCTTAATTCATTTATTAATTGCAAAAGTCTTCCATTAAATGGCAATAACATTATTCCGTATAAGAGACCCCCTTCAGGTAGAGCAAAGACTCCCATAATACTCATTAAAACTGTTGCCCATCCGTAACGAGAAATCGCTTTAGCAGTAAAAACAGATCCTTTAACAGAAGGGAGCATAGGAATACCAACAGATGCGTAATCATCCTTCAACAAAATTGCAAGTGCCCAAAAATGAGCTGGGGTCCATAACATTACTAAACCAAACAACCACCAACCACTAAGACCTACATGCCCTGTGGCAGCAGACGCTCCAACTAAGGGTGGTATCGCACCAGCAACACCTCCGAAAACAATGTTTTTTGTTGTACGAGGTTTCAAAATAACTGTATATAAAATTACGTAGCTAAATAAACCAAGAAGAGTTAAACCCGCAGCCAAATAATTTACACCACTTACTAAAAGCATCGAAGCTGCCAAAGTACATGATACGGCGGCTAAAAATACAGTCTCAGATGACAATTTTCCGGCTGGCAAGGCTCTTTTGCTAGTTCTTGTCATCCTTTTATCTAATTCCATTTCCCACAAGCAATTAAGAGCTCCTGCTGCTGCTGCTGCCAAAGCGCCTCCTCCAAGAGTGCAGATAAGTTTCGGGGAAGACAAAGGCCATTCTTCAGTTAAAGCCATTCCCCCCAAAGTTGTGGCCAGTAAAAGTGGGATTAATCTAGGTTTTGCTACTTCAAGCCAAGGCGGCAAAGTTAATCTTTTTCTTGAAGGTACAACTTCATCCCTAATTGAAGATTTATAATTCAAGTTTTCTAAGTTACTACTGTTCATGAGTTGATACCGACCGTTTGGGGATTAAGGGAGTGGTTTAGACCTTTTTTGGTAAAAGGATTTCTAAAAATTAATGTTGTTAATATCGCAATAAATAAGGAGGCGTTAAGTTGATGACCGATAATAAAAATAGGTTCATTCAAATTTGTTTTAAGACTTAAAACACCCAAAGTAATTTGGGAAAAGAAGAGAAAAATAAGTGTTGTGAGATATTTCCAATTTTCATTAAGCAAACTTCTCTTATAAATTGCAATAGCAATAATCAATAAAATTGAGAAAGCGATTGGAAAAGCAAATAATTTGTGAGTATCTAAAATTAGACATTCTTTATTAAAAGATAAGCAAATATGAGCTGACCAGGTTGATGAAAGCCTTACGCCAATAAAAGATTGAATCAGAGTAAGTAGAAGAGGAACAAAAAATAATAATCTCAACCAAATTAATGGCTCTTCAATGTCGTCATTTTCTAAATTTTGATTTATTGAAATTGTTGTAATGAGAAGTAGAAAAGCTATTAAAAGATGGCCAGTAACAGTATATGAATCAAGCAGGTTTATTACTGTTAAAGCTCCAAAGGATCCTTGGACAATAACGAGGAAAAGCAATAATGAATAAGTTTTAGGTAACCAGTTTGGAATCTCATTTTTCCAAATAATTGAAAGCGCAAATTTAAAAAGAATTAATATTCCAACCAGAAAAGCATCTAGACGATGAAACCACTCTAGAAATACTCTTAGGTTCATATGTTTAAAAGGCAAAAAAGATCCATAACATAATGGCCAATCTGGACAGGCAAGTCCCGCATCCATGACTCTCGTAGCACCTCCAATTACGATTAGTGCTATAAGTGCAAATACACTATGACTTCCCAACCTTTTAAAAATTGTCAGATATTTTGATTTATATAATTGGTTATTAATCAAATGGATAAAACCTATTATTTTGCATAATAAATTAGATTCAAAAACCAAACATTAATTAAAAATTAATATCTTTAATTTAAAAAATAATTTTCTAATTTAATCTTTTTTCCCTGACAATTAACTCTAAAAAGTTATTAATAATACGCCTTTTATTTCATAAATCTTAAGAAGTTGTGAATTTAAATGTTTTTCTTTTAACAAAGGATGCAAGATTAAAAAAATTGAATATCTTGAGAATATAAATACAAATTTTTATAGATCAATTGTTAAATAAAAACATTTATTTAATACTAATTATTTCACTCGTTTTTGCTATATCTTTTTGGATTGGTTTTAATGTAAATTTGCTTCCAGCGGAAGCAAGTATTAATGCACCAATTTACGATGAACTTTTTAAAATTCTTTTCATCACTGGATTAATTATTTTTATAGGAATGACAATAGCTGTTATTTATAGCTTATTTAAGTTCAGGAAAAGAAATGATCAGATAGGAGATGGTATAGCTTTAGAGGGAAATTTAAGCTTAGAAATTGTATGGACAATTATTCCTTCAATAATTGTTTTGCTAATAGGTTTATATAGCTATAACATCTACGATCGAATGGGAGGGATGAAAGAACTAAATCATAACCACGAAATGATGAGTTCTAATTCTGAAAAAATATGGGCTGGAATAAGTCAAACTTCTGATAATGAAATAGCAATAAATAATTTATCAATTGAAGTTTCAGCTATGCAATTTGCATTTCTGTTCAATTATCCCAAGGGCAATTTCATATCAGGTGAACTACACGTTCCTGTTGATCAAAAAGTATCAATGAAAATGGAATCCAAAGACGTGATTCATGCTTTTTGGGTGCCAGAGTTCAGAATTAAACAGGATATTATTCCTGGGCAGCCTACTATTCTAAATTTCACTCCTACAAAAGTAGGAAAATATCCGATAATTTGTGCAGAATTATGTGGCCCATATCATGGAGGGATGAGAGCCTCCATAATTGTTGAAGAAGAATCTGATTACAACGAATGGTTTAACAAAAATAGAAAACCGGAGGTAAATTTATGACAATATCAATTGATCCACAAAAAACTAATAATGAAAGCCTTCAACCTAAAGGCTGGCTTAGATACTTTAGCTTTAGCCTTGATCATAAAGTAATTGGGATACAATATTTAGTCTGCGGTTTTCTTTTCTATTTAATAGGAGGAACCTTAGCGAGCGCTATAAGAATTGAACTAGCTAGTCCAATGTCTGACTTTATGCCCAGAGATGTTTATAACCAAGTTTTAACTCTACACGGAACAATAATGATATTCCTTTGGATAGTACCTGTAGTTAATGGTGCTTTTGGAAATTATTTAATCCCGTTTTATGTAGGAGCAAGAGATATGGCATTCCCAAGATTAAATGCCGTTGCTTTTTGGTTAATTCCTCCTTCAGGTTTGATGCTGGTAGCAAGCTATTTTGTTGAGGGTGCTGCTCAGGCTGGATGGACGGCTTATCCGCCTTTAAGCATAACTACTCCTCAATCGGGACAAATTATTTGGATTCTTAGCGTTCTATTACTTGGAGGCAGTTCTATATTTGGTGGAATAAACTTTATCGCGACCATTATCAAACTAAGAAGGCCAGGATTAAAACTCATGCAATTGCCAATGTATTGTTGGGCAATGCTTGGAACAAGTCTATTAGTTGTTTTGTCAACTCCTGTTTTAGCAGGCACTTTAATTCTACTTAGCTTCGATATCATCGCTAATACAGGTTTTTTCAATCCTGTTTTAGGAGGCAATGTGGTAGTTTATCAGCATTTATTTTGGTTTTATTCTCATCCAGCTGTATACATTATGGTCCTTCCTGCATTTGGTTTAGTTAGTGAAATACTTCCAGTACATGCTAGAAAACCACTTTTTGGATATACAACAATGGTTTTTTCAATAATGGGGATAGTAGTTTTAGGTTTAGTTGTTTGGGCGCATCACATGTTCACAAGTGGAACGCCCCCTTGGATGAGATTATTCTTTACTATCGCGACAGCATTTATTGCTGTTCCGACAGGTATAAAATTTTTCAATTGGGTTGCAACATTATGGGGAGGTAAAATTTCCATTAATAGTGCAATGTTATTCTCTTGCGGATTTATTATAAATTTTGTTTTTGGAGGTATTACAGGAGTTGCTTTGGCACAGGTACCTTTCGATATTCACGTACATGATACCTATTTCGTTGTAGCCCATTTTCATTACATAGTTTATGGAGGGACTGTTTTTATTATTTTCTCTTCCATTTATCATTGGTTCCCCAAAGTAACTGGGAAAATGCTCAATGAAAAATTAGGAATTTTGCACTTTATCATTACTTTTATTGGATTTAACTTGTGCTTTGCTCCTCAACATTGGCTTGATTTAATTTGTTTACCAGCTGCAATTATTTTATGTTTATTATCTAAATAAAAAATATTACTATGTTTTCCCATTAACTCAAAAATTAAATACTTACTAATTTCCTCTCCTGGTTTTTTCGCAAAACCAAATTTTATAACTCTCTCGAAATTATCTTGATCAATTGAAATTAAAGCCATATATTTTAATCCGTATCTTATTTGTTTAGAAAGTGTGCTTTCTCTACCAATCTTTTCTGGCTTTTTTATCTTTAGTATTCTAGGCGAGTCTCCATTCCATGAAACTTCTAACCATGTTTGAGAATTAATTCCTCTAAAACATAATTGAAGTGTATTAGGATCTGGTTGTTGGGCAGTTTCAAACTTTGTAGGTAGTATGGTCTTTGTCAAATAATGCAAGACAGATCTAATAGATGTAATATCCATTATTTGTGGAACACCTTTTTGCATTATTCCTTTTAGTTCACAAAATTTAAGTTTACTGTAAAAAATTTAATATGAAAAATCAAAAAAAACTCATTATTCTTACTGGACCCAGCGGGGTGGGTAAAGGAACAGTTATTAAAGAAATATTAGGTAAAGAAAAAAATTTTTGGCTTTCAATATCTGCAACTACTAGAGAGCCCAGAGAGGGAGAGAAAGAAGGGGAAAATTACCACTTTTTAAATCAAGAAAAGTTTAAAGAAATGATTGAACAAAACCTTTTCCTTGAATGGGCTCAATTCGCGGGGAACTATTATGGAACACCTTTGTCTTCTGTTAATGAGAAAATAAAAAAGGGATTTACTGTACTACTTGAAATTGAAGTTGAGGGTGCAAGGCAAATAAAAAATAAGTTTCCTAATTCACTGTCAATATTTTTACTTCCTCCTGATAAAGAAGAGTTAGAGAGAAGAATAAGAAATAGAGCTACGGAAAAAGAAGAGGCAATAAAAAAAAGACTATCAAGGGCTAATTATGAGATTTCAGTATCAAATCAATTTGATTATGCACTAACAAATTACAATGTCGATGAAACAGCAAAAAAAATAATCAAGTTAATAAAAACTTGATTATTTTCTCTTATATCAGTTCATGGGATGGAATAATAAATCTGGGAAAAACCTATTGAATTCAATAATTATTCCGGCTGTAAGGCTTAGCCAAATTGCTGCTACCACTGGGGCAGATCTGACAAATTTTGTGTTTAGAATTTTGAACATTTGTTTTATGAAAGTTTTAAAGATGTTTAGCGTGGTCCATTAAGTGTAATATTGTTATCTTTTTCTCTTAAATCTCCATTTCTGCCTTGTTTGTTGGCAAGGAGAGGCCATTGCGCTCCTTTTACAAGACATTTTCTGGCTAAGTCTAGGTCAATAATGATCTCAAGATCTGCTGGATTCTTAGTCTTTTTAGATTCAATCAGATACTCTCTTCCTGACCAACCTATAATTCCAGCAATGTAGATGAACAATACTCCTGGAATAAGTAAGTCGCCTTCATGACCTCTATTTAAAAGGGCTCCCCATGGCTCAAGAGGAGGTCCAATTATTAAATGTGGAAGACCATCATCTCCGCATGATGCTTTTCCGTATCTTTCAAATCTTGCGATGTCTTTTTGAGTAGTTGCAGAATTTGCTCTCTCAATGAATTTAGGATTTTCAGAGCATTTTGTGAGGGCTGAAGCAGTATATTCTGTGCTAGCTCTATCTGCATTTAAAGCAGGCCCATTTGCAGCAAGAGCAATTGGAGTAATTCCTAGGAACAGAAAAACTGAGGTTATGATTGAAAAAAAGAATTTCATAAGTTGCAATCTTTAATTCCTTATGATGTGTTAATTAAGAAATTAATATTAAAATAGAACAAGTTGAATCAAAAATGTATAAAGTTTTAGCTATTGAAACAAGTTGTGATGAGACATCTGTCTCGATAGTTTCTAATATTGGTGATACTTTCAAAATACATTCAAATATAATTGCCTCTCAAATTGAAGATCATTCAAAATGGGGAGGGGTTGTCCCTGAACTTGCAGCTAGAAAGCATTTAGAGTTATTACCCCTTGTTTTAGATAAGGCTTTAGAAGAATCAAAAATCAAAATTGAGGAAGTCGATTATATTGCATCAACTGTAGCTCCAGGATTAGTTGGTTGTTTACGAGTTGGCTCTATAACTGCAAGATCATTGTGCATATTACATTCAAAACCATTTTTGGGAATTCATCATTTGGAGGGACATTTATCTTCAATTCTATTTTCAGAAAACTATCCAAAGAAATCTTTTCTTACATTACTTGTTAGCGGTGGGCATACTGAATTGATAAAGGTTGATGATAGAAGGGAAATGCAGAGACTTGGGAAAAGTTTTGATGATGCTGCAGGAGAAGCCTTTGATAAAGTTGGAAGACTATTAGGTCTTAGTTATCCAGGAGGACCAGCAATTGAAAAGATTGCTAAAAATGGGGACCCAATGAAATTTAATTTACCAAAATGTAGAATTTCTGATAAAAAGGGTGGATTTCTTAAATATGATTTCTCTTTTAGTGGTCTAAAAACCGCCGTATTAAGATTAGTTGAGAGAATAAATTTGGATGGGAAGACCGTTCCAATTCCTGATATTGCCGCAAGTTTTGAGAGAGTAGTGGCAGAGGTATTGGTAGAGAGAACAATAAAATGCGCAGAAGATCATAACTTGGATAATGTTGTTGTAGTTGGGGGAGTGGCTGCTAACAATACATTAAGAAAAATGATGATTAGTGAAGCTAGTAAAAAATCTATTAAAGTTCATTTAGCTCCTCTTAATCTTTGTACAGATAATGCGGCAATGATTGGAGCGGCGGCGTTGTTCAGGATCAAATTTAAGGATCATTTGAGTTCCCTTAAATTAGGTGTCGCAGGAAGACTATCAATTGAACATGCAAATACCCTCTATGAAGATAAACCTCCTTTCTAAATTCAATGAACAAAGAACCTAAAATCGAGATTAAAGAGACAAAAAATCTCGTTGATAAAAACGAACTGAATTTGTGGAAAAGAGGTTTTACCCCTCAAGCTGAAATATGGAATGGAAGGATGGCAACTGTTGGTATAGGAATTATTTTTATAATTATTGCTTTAATAAGCCAGTTTTCTTAATAGAAATAAAATTCATTTTCTTAAAAGTAGTTTTGAAAGATTTAATAAAAATTACTCTTGTTCACCTGTTTAATCAAATTAAAAAGTATTGTATTTATTGGACTTCAGATAATATTATTGATTTAATCAAAATAATAAATATTTCTATTATTTATAATTATTTATGACGCCTGAAAGGCTTGGATTACTTTGGGGAATAACAGTATTTGCAGGGGCTTTTGCTCGATTATTTTCTTCTTTTACAGGATTCCCAAGTGTTGTTATTTTATTGCTTTCTGGATTATTCATAGGAAGATCAGGTTTAGGACTGGTTGAGCCTTTAGATCTCGGGCAAGGGCTTGAAACCATTGTAGGGCTTTTAGTCTGTTTGGTTCTATTTGAAGGAGGACTAAATTTAAAACTGCCAGAGGGGAATATAAGAAATACTGTTTTGAAAATTTCATTGGTAAGACTTTTTATTTCATTATCAGCTGGAATTTTTATTGCTCATTGGCTGGCAGGCCTCTCATGGCAAGTTGCGGGAATATATAGTGCCATCGTTTTAGCTACTGGTCCAACAGTTGTCTCTCCATTAGTAGAACAAATAAAATTAGCTTCCCCTCTCTCGGAAGTTTTAAAAGCTGAGGGGCTGTTGCTTGAACCAATTGGTGCAGTGCTGGCATTACTGCTTTTAGAACTGACTTTAGGGGACCTGCGTGGGATTAACGATGTATTTATAGCATTAATGCAAAGATTAGGAGGGGGAGTCTTAATCGGATTAAGTGCAGGATGGTTACTATCAGAAATTTTAAAAAAAATAAAAAATGAAGCCTCATTTGGTATAGAGCTTCAAGTTACCCTTGGATTTATTTTCCTTGTTTATGGAATTTGCGAATATTTTTTACCAGAATCAGGCTTACCTGCTTCTGTCGCGGCAGGTTTTATTGTAGGGAAAAGGGAAGTTATAGATAAGGAGAGATTGGATAATCTAATAGGTGAATTAGCTCAATTAGCAATAACAGTTCTTTTTCCTCTTTTGGCCGCTGACGTTTCTTGGGGTGAATTAAGTCCGCTTGGCTGGGGAGGGGTTGTTTGCGTTTTTATGTTGATGGTAATTGTTCGCCCTATCTCTATCTGGATAGCAACAATTGGAAGAGAATTGAACTTTAAAGAAAAATTATTTTTAGCCTGTTTAGCCCCAAGAGGTATTGTTACTGCAGCGGTAGCTTCTCTTTTTTCTATCAGATTAGAGCAGGCTGGCATCCTTGGGGCTGGCCGTCTCCAAGGTTTAGTTTTTCTTACTATATTGATGACCGTAGGAGTCCAAGGTCTTTCAGCTAAACCTTTGGCGAATAGGCTTGAATTAGTCCAAAAAAATAAATTAGATTGATTTTAGACATCTCTCAATTCGAGATATATCAGTTTTACTCTCTGAGAAAAGCTCCCAACTTTGAATTAAATCTGGCCCACTGAGAGATCCAAAAAAGGCTACTCTTAATGATTTCATTAATATCCCTTTTTTCACATTATGCGTTTTTGAGATTTCGTTTATTATTTCTTTTGCTTTCTCTTTATCTAAAGTTATGGGATTTTGCTCAATTAAATAATTTAAGATTAGTTTGAGAGATGCTTTGCTAACCTTGTTTTCCAGAAAATCTTGACCTTCTTTTTGAATTGGAGGTATTAAGAAGAATGGTTTTGATTGATCAATTGAATCTTTTAAAAGAGTAATAGAGTCTCTGAGCAATATTGCTAATTTATAAGCCCATTCCTGAGATGGCGGCACCCACCCATTGTCATCCCAATATTTCCTCATGATCTCACTTAACTTTTTTGATTCCATATTTTTTATATATTGAGAATTAATCCAGTTGAGTTTGTCCCAACTGAATTTAGCTCCAGCTTTATTTATTTCTGATAATTCAAAAATTTCGGATATCTCATCAAGTGAAAGTATTTCTTTGTCGGCAGATTTTGGAGACCAACCTAAAAAGGCCATATAGTTCGATAAGGCCTCAGGTAAATATCCCATATCTCTAAATTCGTCGATTGAAGTAACGCAATCTCTCTTAGATAATTTTTTCCCTTCACTATTTAGTATTAGGGGTGTATGTGAAAAAGTTGGTAAGTTAAAATTTAATGCTTCATAAATCAATATTTGTTTAGCAGTGTTCGAGATATGGTCTTCACCCCTCACCACATGAGTAATATTCATGTAATTATCATCAACTACAACTGCAAGATTATACAGAGGATCTCCGATTTCATACCCCGTTGCCCTTCTTGATAAAACTAAATCACCACCCAAGTCCTTCCCTTGCCATTTGATTTCGCCTCTAATCTGATCTATCCATTTAATTTCAATCTTTTCATCAATCTTAAATCTTATTACTGAAGTCCTTCCTTGGGATATGAATGTTTCTATTGTTTCTTCTGAAAGATTTCGGTGTCTATTATCATGCTTTGGAGGAAATCCTTTCGTTTTTTGTTCTTCTCTTAATTCAGAAATCTCATCTTCTGTTGTAAAGCATCTATATGCAGCTCCACATTTCAAAAGCTTTTTTATGTAACTCTTGTGAATCGAAATTCTGTCACTTTGCTTTATAGGTTCTTCATCCCATTTAAGTCCAAGCCATTCCAAGCCATCTAATATATTTTTTGTGTATTCAGATTTAGATCGAAGAAAATCTGTATCTTCTATTCTGATTAGAAATTTTCCGCCTATTTTTTGTGCATACAACCAGTTGAATAATGCTGTTCGCGCTGTCCCGATATGAAATAAACCCGTTGGACTCGGGGCTAGTCTTAAACGTTTTTCCAAATTCCTTTTAGAAAAAACGGGACCGACGGGATTCGAACCCGCAACTTCCGCCGTGACAGGGCGGTGCTCTAACCAGTTGAACTACGGTCCCAGAGTTTTGTTCTAAATTTATTTAGAACTTCATTCTTAAAATTATCAGATCATAATGCTTAATTTATGGTGTTGTAATAAAAAAAATTTATTAATTTGAGGATTTATAGAAATAGTTTGTTACACAGCTGCTTTAGTATAAACAACTATTTATTTTTGAGGTCTAAAACCAGCAGGTTCTATCAACCTAACTTGGTTGCCTCTGGCAGTAAATTCTCTGCCTTGGTCACTTTGTACGACAACTCTCCCACCAGACTTAACTCTGATGACTCTTGCGCGAACCCATCCTAAAGCTGCTGATTCGAGGACTTTAACTACATCCCCGGGTTGAAGATCTAACTCCATCTTATGAAAAAAAAATAATTTACATAATTGTTGATCAAACGCGTCGTGGAGGACTTGAACCCCCGACATCAGGTTTTGGAGACCTGCGTTCTACCAACTGAACTAACGACGCATCTAAATGATTATAAGCGCCTTTATGACCAATAAGTTGATTAATTTACAACTTTATCGATCAAAGCGTTGTTTTACGCGAGTAGCTTTTCCTACTCTATCTCTTAGATAGAATAATTTAGCTCTTCTTACTTTACCTCTGCGTTCAACTTTTAGAGAGGCAACTTGTGGACTATGTAGCATAAATACTCTTTCAACACCTATGCCCTGAAAAATTCTTCTAACTGTGATTGTCTGGTGAAGACCTCCATGTCTTTTTGCTATGACAACACCTTCATAAGGTTGAACTCTTTCTTTATTACCCTCAGTTATTTTCACTCCAACTTTAACAGTGTCACCAACATAAATTTCAGGTAATTCTTTTTTTAGTTGTTCATTCTCAAATTCCTCAATAAGGTTTGAAACTCTAATCGTTTTTGTAGTTTCAGAAACCAAGTTTTTTTCTTTTTGATCAACTGCCACATCTTTTGATTCGACAGTTTCAATACTGGTTTCTAATTCATTTTCTTGTTTCACGTTGGCCATTTTGATCTTTATTATCCTACAAGTTTTATATTTTAACCTTTTGACTCGCCTTTAGTAACCTTTTTGGTAAATGAAATAGTTTTTGAAAACATTTGGAATCCTGTTACTAACATCCATAACAATCCTAGGGAATTCAATAATACATATACTAATTCTCCATTCTCTCCAAGCCATTCGCCCTCATGGAGCGACATTAACCAATGAACTTGATCTCTAGAGTAACCTAACAAATCTTTTGAAACCCTATAGCAAATGCCGGTAATTGAAGATATAAGTAGTGGAAGAAAAACCCAGGGCGCCAAAGCCTTATGAAATTGCCTAGAATTAGATAAGAATTTCATTCCTGTTTCACCTTAGTTATTGATAGATTTAAGATAGCCAAGATCACAATGGCTATTTTGATCATATTTAGTAATTACTATTATTTATTCCAATGAAACATTTTGCAGAACTTTTATTAAAAAAAAATAATCCCAAAAATTATGATCAAGTCCCATTTATTCAGCGGAGAAGAGGAATTGAAATAAAATCTGCACGTGAAATAAATTTGATGAAAAAATCTAGTAGGATAGTTGCAACAGTTTTGAGGGAAATTAATGATTTAATCAAACCTGGAATGAGCACAAAAGATTTAGATGAATACGCGGAAAAGAGGATAAAAAGTTTTGGAGCTGTGCCAAGTTTTAAGGGCTATCATGGTTTCCCTTCAAGTATTTGTTCTAGTATTAATAATGAGGTAGTTCACGGGATACCAAATAAAAATAAAATAATTAAAAATGGTGACTTAGTTAAGATTGATACAGGAGCATATTTAGATGGCTTCCATGGAGATAGTTGCATATCAATTTGTGTAGGAGAAGTTAGTTCAAAGGCCCAAACCCTTAGTGATGTAGCATACAAAGCGCTATACGCTGGGCTTTCGAAAATTAAGGCAGGGAATACACTTTTGGATGTGGCTGGGGAAATTGAAGATATTGTTTTAAAAAATGGCTTTAGTGTCGTTGAAGACTATACAGGTCATGGAGTTGGAAGAAATCTGCACGAAGAACCATCAGTATTTAATTTTCGGACCAAAGAATTGCCCAACATCGTCCTTCGCGAAGGAATGACATTAGCTGTGGAACCTATTGTTAATGAAGGATCTAAATATTGTAAAACATTAAATGACAAGTGGACTGTAATAACTAAAGATGGCAAATTATCGGCTCAATGGGAACATACAATAGTTGTTTTAAAAGATGGAATTGAGATTTTAACAGAAAGAGATTTCTAGTCACTATGGTTTGTATTTATAGATAATTTGGCAATACAAAAAATTAAAAAATTCTTTTAGTGGGAAAAGTAAGTAGGTTAAAGGATTTGGAGTAATTATTATTAAATAACTTTTTGAAGTAGCTAATTCATAAATTTTTTTAGACACAAATTTGGCACTCATAATCCCAATAGGATTTAGTTCTGATTGAAAAGGCCCTAAGATGATTTTTTTAATAATTAATTTTTTCTTAGTGTCTTTGTCCAGAAGATTTTTTTTGAATGAAACTAATTGACCAATAAGGGATTTGCTTATCTCATATGATGGATTAAGGGCGGGTAATATTTCTGCTTCAGATGTGTTTATCCAAATTTCTTTTTTTATTAATGACTTATTGGTTCGGGCAATCTCTTCAAATAAATTTAAAAATTTGAATTTGCTTAATGCATTTATTTCGATTGATTTTTCGTAATTGGTATTTTCTCTACTGAGATTGTAAATGCCGTGGTTCAAAATTAAAATATCTATCTTTTCTAAATATGTTTTTAATGACGATTCTTTTCCACATTCCCATTTAATCCATTTATTAGGGGTTTCAAGATTTACTTCAGAATCTGTTTTACTATGAGTAAATCCAATTACTTTATATCCTTTCTGACGAAACAACTTAGTTAGTTCCCTCCCTAAAGTGCCTGAGGCACCTGTAATTCCTACAGTTTTTTGGTTTTTCATTGAATTTATCATATTGTCTGATTTTGATGAAATAATGAAGAACTAAAATAAATTTATCTAAAAAAATATTTATTTGATTAAAACTCATAAATAAGTATTTGTTTAGTTCAAAAAAAATATTATCTTGAATCTATGGATAAATAATTTTTTCTAAATTATGAGCGATATATTGTTAATTGGTTCATGTGAGCCATTTAGTGGTAAGTCTGCACTTGTACTAGGGATTGCAAAAAGACTTTTACAGGGGGGTAAACAAGTACGCATTGGTAAACCACTGGCAACATGTATCGAACTTACTAATCTACCTTCAATGTCTTATGAAGGATTAATAGATGATGATGTTAAATTTATTGGATCTACTTTAAATATCAAAGAAGAGAATTTAATTTCTTCAGTAGGATTATTGGATAATATATCAGCTGAAAAAAGAATATCTAATAAAGACTTACTTCCAGGTAAAGGTTTTGATCAAATAAAGGGATTGGTGAATGATTCTTTTAAAGGATTGAATATTCTTGAAGCAGCTGGAAGTCTTCATGAAGGTATGATTTATGGTTTAAGTCTCCCACAACTGGCTGAGAGTTTAAATGCGAAAGTATTAATTGTAAATTTATGGGAAGACTGTAAAAGCGTTGATGCATTACTTGATGCGAAAAAACAGTTAGGAGAGCATTTGGCAGGGGTGGTATTAAATGCAGTTCCGCCTCAAGAAGTTGAAAAAGTTAAAAATGAAATAATACCTTCTCTTAAAGATCTGAATATTGAAGTATTTGGTGTTATGCCCAAATCGCCACTGCTCAGAAGTGTCACTGTCGGTGAACTTGTAAGAAGACTAGATGCCAAAGTAATTTGTTGCCCCGAAAAAGATCAATTACTTGTTGAGACATTAAGTATTGGCGCAATGGGGGTGAATTCGGCAATGGAATTTTTCAGAAGAAGACGAAATATGGCTGTAGTTACTGGAGCTGATAGGACTGATATCCAACTTGCAGCTTTGGAAGCTTCTACTCAATGCCTTATCTTAACTGGTTTGGGAGAACCGTTATCACAGTTGATTCATAGAGCAGAAGAATTGGAGGTCCCAATTTTAAAGGTTGAATTAGATACTCTTGCTTCTGTAGAAATTATTGAACAAGCTTTTGGTCATGTCAGAATACATGAATCCATTAAAGCTTCTTATGCTATTCAATTGGTTCAGGATCATGTATATCTAAAAAGAATTCTCGAAAAGATAGATTTTCCCTGCATTTTTTCAGATAAATGCTAATTTCAAATATAGGAACCATTTTATTTTGAGTCGCTCATTAGATCTACCAGCAACAGAAGGCGTTGATGCCCTAGCTCAAGAACTTGCAAAACTCCAAGATAACGGGAAAAGGAGGATTGCCTTTTTGGGCAGTAGACATGTACCTGTTGTCGATATCCATTTAATTGAATTGATAGCAAGGTCTTTAGCAGAGGAAGGACATAATATCCTTACATCCGGATCTCAAGGGGTTAATGCAGCTGTTATTCGAGCTGTATTAGATATTAATCCATCATTGTTAACTGTTCTACTACCTCAAAGCCTTGATAGACAAATACCCGAAATAAAGGATCAGCTGGAAAGGGTTATGCATTTGGTTGAAAAAAGTGAAAATGATGAATTACCTTTGCCACTTGCTAGCAGTCTTTGTAATCAAGAAATTATTTCTAGATGCGATCAATTAATTTGTTTTGCTTTCCATGATAGTGAAACCTTACTCAATAGTTGCAGGTCCGCAGAAGAAATGGGAAAAGTGGTCAGTTTGTTATTTTTTGATTAAATAAATCCATTTATCCCGATTTTAATCTAATTTATGCTAAAGATATTCTTGCATTCAAAAATTTAAGATGGCAGAAAGTTTTTCATTTGATGTTGTTTCTGATTTCGACAGACAGGAATTAGTAAATACTTTGGATCAAGTAAAAAGAGAAATTTCTCAACGTTACGATCTTAAAGGAACAGATACTGCAATTGATTTAGATAAGGAAAATATTTTTATAATTACAAATAGTGAGCTAACCCTAAATGCCGTAAATGACATAATTAGACAAAAGGCAATAAAAAGAAACTTATCTTTAAAAATTTTTGATTATGGTGCTATTGAAACTGTTAGTGGTAATAAAGTGAAACAGACAATTTTGTTGAAACAGGGTATTAAGCAAGAAATAGCGAAAAAAATAAGTAAAAGTATTAGAGATCAAATTAAAAAAATTAATGTTAGTGTTAATGGAGAAACACTCAGAATCTCCAGTAAGAGCAAAAATGATCTCCAATTAGCAATTAAACTTATTAGCGACTTTGAAGAGTCCTTTAACATCCCCTTAAAGGCTAATAATTTTAGATAAAATCTATGAAAATTAATTCTCATAAATATGGCAGATTATCCAGAATCTCTTATCAAATCATTATTCCAAAAGGTGAAAGCATATCCCCGTTTTTCAAAGGGAGAAATAGAGAAATTTTGCTGGATGGCAGTCCATGAACATAAGCATGGCGTTTTGCCATCTGAGTATGATATTAGAGAGATAGATGAGGATCTTTATTTACAACTTTTGCAAGAATCTAAATCAAAAATTTTATGAAAATAATATATGTTTTTTATCTCAAATATTAAAAAAATATTTTAATTGAATGCCTTATTAATGCACTAATTAAATAGATAAAATATGATTAGCTAAAAGAAAAATTAATGTCAACATCCTTTAAGAATGTCACACCGAGTGGTCCTGGTGGTACGGCAACGCTTTTGATTGTGTTATCTTTTACTGGCTTCCTTTTGCTCACCCAGTCTCTCTTTGTAGTTCCTTCTGGACAGGTTGCAGTAATAACAACATTAGGTAAAGTAAGTGGTCCTTCTAGGAGGGCTGGTTTAAATTTTAAAATCCCATTTGTTCAGTCTGTTTATCCATTTGATATTAAAACTCAAGTGCAACCAGAAAAATTTGAAACTTTAACTAAGGATCTTCAGGTAATTAGGGCTACAGCTACTGTGAAGTATTCAGTGAAGCCTAATGAAGCAGGAAGAATTTTTGCCACAATTGCCAGCAGAAATAGTGATGTTTATCAAAAAATAGTTCAGCCTTCTTTACTTAAAGCTCTTAAATCTGTTTTTTCTCAATATGAACTAGAGACAATCGCAACGGAATTTGCAGTCATCTCTGAAAAAGTAGGGGATACGGTTGCCAAAGAACTAAACTCATTTGATTATGTAGATGTTAAAAGTTTAGATCTGACTGGTTTGGAAATTGCTGAAGAATATAGAGCTGCTATTGAACAAAAGCAAATAGCAGGTCAACAATTATTAAGAGCAAAGACAGAAGTAGAAATTGCTGAACAAGAAGCTCTCAGATATGAAACATTAAACAGAAGTCTTGATGATCAAGTTCTTTTCAAACTATTTCTTGATAAGTGGGATGGTAGTACACAAGTAGTCCCTGGCCTGCCAGGTTCAGAGGGAGGAACTCCACCAGTAATTGTTGGTGGTAGAAGATAACTGTATTTACCAATCTTCCTTGATTTAACTATTTTGTTTTTATTTTGAACAAAATAAAGTAATCAATTCTTAATAGCATTAAAACTTTGATCGAATGCCTCGATTGTTTTATCAATTTCTTCTTCGCTATGAGCTAGTGATGTAAAGCCAGCCTCGAATGGACTTGGTGCGAGATAAACACCTCTTCGCAGCATTTCTCTATGCAACTTTCCAAAAAGATCCGAATCATTTGTTTTTGCTTCGTCAAAGTTCCTGACTGGTCCATCACATAAGAAAAATCCAAACATTGCACTTACATTTCCGCCATGAATAGCGATACCATTATTTTCTGCAGATTGAATTATACCCTCAATTAATCTAGAAGTTATTGTATTTAACTTCTCGTAGGTACCCTCCTGTTTGAGAAGCTCTAGAGTTTTTATCCCTGCAGTCATTGCAAGTGGGTTACCACTTAAAGTACCTGCCTGGTAGACCGGTCCTGAAGGGGCTACCATCGACATTATCTCTTTCTTGCCTCCATAAGCTCCAACGGGTAAACCGCCCCCAATTACTTTTCCAAGTGTTGTTAAATCAGGAGTAACCCCAAATTTTTCTTGGGCTCCTCCATAGCTTATCCTAAATCCAGTCATGACTTCATCAAAAACTAATAAGGATCCATTCTCAGTTGTAAGTTCCCTTAATCCTTCCAAAAATCCAGGCTCAGGAGTAATAAAGCCAGCATTCCCAACAATAGGCTCCAGAATTACCCCCGAAATGGCATCGGGATTTTCGGAAAATAATTTTTTAACTGCTTCAAGATCATTGTAGGGAGCAGTTAGTGTATTGGCAGTTGTTGTTCGTGGAACCCCTGGAGAATCTGGTAAGCCCAAGGTCGCTACACCTGATCCGGCTTTTACCAAAAACATATCTGCATGGCCGTGATAGCAACCGTCAAATTTAATAACTTTATCTCTTCCTGTGAACGCTCTCATAAGCCTCAAAACAGCCATGCAGGCTTCAGTTCCACTATTAACAAATCTCACCATTTCTACAGATGGGACAGCGTCTATAACCATCTCAGCAAGCTTATTTTCTAAAACGCAAGGAGCTCCAAAACTGGTACCTTTCTCAATTGCCTCCTGCAATGACGTTGTAACTTCTGGATGCGCATGTCCACAAATGGCAGGTCCCCAACTACCTATGTAATCAATATATCTATTCCCATCAATATCCCAAGCAAAAGGTCCTTTAACTCTATCAAAAACAATCGGCTGGCCTCCTACAGATTTAAAAGCTCTTACTGGAGAGCTAACTCCTCCAGGCATTAATTCTTGCGCAGCAGAGAAAATTTCTTCTGATTTGGTGAAATTTAATATGTCAGTCACAATTTAAATAAATGATGCTTTGAGAAAAAACTTGTCATGTTCTAAATTAGAAATAAGTAAAAATTTTGTCAATCAGTTTGAAAATTCTACATTATGATATTTTTATTGCGATAGTTTGGATTGTAAATTATTAATTTTCAGAAAATCATAATAGAAATCAAAATCATCTTAGATAACTCTTTATTAATAGGCGTTTTCAGGTATTAAAAAATTTCAATTAATTTTATTTATATTTCGAAAAAATTATCCTCATCCTCAAAAAAATCTCCATTTATGTCGTTCAAGTTAAGATCTATCATTACTGGGGCATGATCACTTGGACGCAAATTTCCTCTAGGTAAGCTGTCTATGACACAACTTTTAAGTTTTGATGAAAGTTCTTTGCTGATATATATATGGTCTATTCTCCAACCTTTATTTAATTCATATGCATTATTACGGTAATCCCACCAAGTCCAATGGCCAGTATTTTTTTCAAAAATCCTAAAAGAATCTATTAATCTTTCTTTGAGTACATTATTTAGTGCATTTCTCTCTATCTCAGATGCCATTATTCCTCCTTCATATTTCTTTGGATCATGAATATCCAAGTTAGATGGAGCAACATTAAAATCACCCATAAGACAAATTAATTCTCCTTTTTTTTCTTGCTCATCTAAAAATGAAGCTAAACTACTTAACCAATTAATTTTGTATTCGAACTTATTTGACTCTAGAGAAGATCCATTTGGTACGTATACATTTATGAATTTAATACCATTAATATCTGCAGAAATTAATCTTTTTTGATCTAAGGAAATTTCGATATTTTGATCAGAATCGTTACAACAGTAGAAGCCTTTTTTAACATTTTCTGCCTTTATTTTAGAAATGATAGCAACCCCATTATATGACTTTTGTCCGTAGACTTCTACTGAGTATCCAAGTTTTTTAAAAGGCTCAACTGGGAAATTATCATCCATAACTTTTGTTTCCTGAAAACATAAAATATCTGGATTGACTTGATTAATCCAATCTATTATTTGTGAAAGTCTGGTTCTTATAGAGTTAACATTCCAAGTTGCTATTAACAAATTTCTATCAAATTATGTAAGATTAAATTAGCAAAGATTTTTAGTGTTAAAGAATTTTGAAATTAAATAAAATGAAAGATTATTCTTACAGCAATCTATCTAAATCAATATTTTTAGTAATTTTTTTTGTTTCCTTAATTTCGTTACAAAGTAATCTCCTAAAAGCTGAATATTTATTTGAAGAATCAGAAATTGATGTTTCAACTAAAACAGATGATAATAATTCAGGAATTCCTACCAATCCATTTGAACTTGTTGAAATGATTAGAAGACAAAATAGTATGAATGATGCGACTAATCCTTCTGATGCTATTGACGATGCGTTAAAGTCATTTAATAGTTTGGAGGGAAAATAAGCAATTTAATAAGACTATTTTTTTATTTTAAAATTTTAATATGTTAAAAAATCCAATACCACCAGTTACTAATAAATTGCAGTACAGAGCAATCGGAATTATTAACGGTAAATTTACTCCCCATGATAGTGAGCAATTAAATAGAGGCTTTTTAATTGATAATAAAGGCGAAAAAATTGAAACAGTTGTGCTAGGTAAAGCATTATCACTTTTAAAAAAGCATATTGATTTAAAGAAAAGTTATTACTGGGTAGTTTACCCAAAAAATAAAAATACTCAAAACTTGCATTTACAAGTTTCAGGTATCTGGGATCCTTATCAACTCAACGAGTTCCCAAATGATTCTTCAAAAACTAACTTCTCCAAATTATTAGAAGAATTAGATTTAAAAGATAATTATTTTTCTATCAGGGGAGAATTAGTTTTTGTCAATACTCAAAAAAAAGAAATTGTAATTAAATTATGTACTGCTTCAAAACTAAAGAATTTAAAAAATAAAAATTTTAAATTAGTTATAAAAGGGGAACTTTCTCTTGAACTTCTTAATAGTTTTGTAAGTTTAGATATTAGCAGAGTAGGAAATGTTTTGAAATTAATTAGGTGCGAAGTTATTGAAAAAGATCTTTCAAAAAAAAAATAGAATGAAAGGTTGATTTCCACCGTAATTTTACCAGTCAAGAAATCTTTGATTTATGGATGATGTTTTAATTGAATGTTCTCCTGGCATCTCTGGAGATATGTTGTTAGGAGCTTTTTATGATTTAGGGGTGCCTAAAAAAGTTATTGAACAGCCACTTATTGATCTTGGATTAAAGGATTTATATCAACTAGACTTTGAGGAATCAAAAAGTTGTTCAATCCGAGGCATCAAGACAAAGGTTGAGAATATTGTTTGTAGTCCCAGCAAAAGGACTTGGAGAGGTATTAAGGAACTTATTTTAAATGGCCACTTAGAAGATAAATTAAAAAAAATAATTTATGAAGTATTTGAATCTTTAGCAATTGCGGAAGGAAAAGTTCATGGGATTAAATCTGATGATGTTCATTTTCATGAAATTGGAGCTATAGATTCATTGGTGGATATCGTTGGGGTATGTGCTTCATTGAATTACTTAAATCCAAAGAGGGTTTATTGTAATGAACCAACTTTGGGGAAGGGTTTTGTTCAAACTGAACATGGAAAATTATCTGTACCAACTCCAGCTGTAATAGAGCTAATAAGACAAAAAAATATTAAGGTTTTATCAAACCGTGACTCAATAGAGGGTGAACTCTCAACACCAACAGGCATTGCTTTACTTGCTAATTTAGTCGACTATCAAGAACCCCCTTTAAAATTTTCTATTAAAACTTATGGAGTAGGAATTGGTAACCTAAAATTCCCATTCCCTAATTTGGTAAGAGTTTATAAAATTACTTCATTTGAGGATTCTTCTATTAACGATAATGAACAAATTAGTCCAAAGTGTGAAGAGATATCTATTCAAGAGGCATGGATTGATGATCAAACACCAGAAGATATATCGAATTTTGTGGAGAAACTTAGAATCGAGGGAGCTTATGACGTTTCATATCAAGCTATCAATATGAAAAAAAATAGAATTGGATTTTCTATTCAAGCAATCTTGCCCATAGAGAAAAAAGAATTTTTTAGGCGATTATGGTTTGATTATTCCAATACTATTGGAGTTCGTGAGAGGACTCAGTCAAGGTGGACATTACTTAGACGCAGAGGAGAATGTTCAACGATTTTTGGAAATATAAAAGTTAAACAAACTTTGAAACCAGACGGATCAATAATTATGAAACCAGAAAATGATGAGGTTTTAAGATTAAATTTAGAGCATAAAATATCAACTTACGAAATAAGAAAAATAATAAAAGAATCAAGTAAAAAATTTAAAGCATTTGAAAACTGGAAATGAGATTTAATATAAGTAATCAAACACATTCGAAATTCATTAAAAAAATTAATTTTGGAAATTTAAAGAATATTTTCTTTATTTCAAGCTTATTATATTTTTGCATCTATTATTTTGATAATATTGATCAAATTTCTTTTGATATCAATTTAGAAAGTAATGGAATTAATCTATTTTTATCATTTTTATTTTGTGTTTTAAGTATTTACTTGAACGCTTATGCATGGAAATATATTGTTAAATGGTTCGGAAAAGAATTTAAAAGTAATAATTTAGTTTCCTTCTATGTTTTAACCAATATTCTTAAATATGTTCCAGGAGGGGTTTGGCATTTTGTTGAAAGATTTAATTTTATAAAAAAAATAAGTAATCCACAGATTGCTTTATATTCGACGCTTATAGAACCTTATTTTATGTTGAGCGGATCTTTTCTCTTGGCATCAATGGGATTGATTTTTTCACCACTTTATTTTTTTTTAATTTTTCCTTTATTCTTCTTAAATAGAAAATTTATTTTTTTGATATTAAAAATATTAGGGTCTCTTAAGGGGAAAGTATTTGAGGTTTTGAGACTTCCAAATTCAAAGGGCCAATTTGAAGAGAGAATAAATATAGTTTCTTTTTTCCCTTCTAGAGCTTTATTTCTTGAAATTGGTTTCGTTTTATCAAAATTTATTGGGTTTTATATTTGCTTAAATACTTTTTATACAAGTAATACCCTGAACATCATATTTTTATTAGTAATTTTTTCTTTGTCATGGTGCATAGGCTTGGTAGTCCCAGCAGCTCCAGGAGGAGTTGGCGTTTTTGAGGCTTGCCTCCTTTTATTTGTTGGCAAAAGTATTCCAGAAAATATAATTCTTATAAGTTTAGTTTATTTTAGGGTTATATCCACATCGGCAGATTTGTTGTTAAGCTTACCTTTCTTAATAAGAAAAGTGTCTAAAAGAATTTAGTGTTTTTTCTCTAAACTTGGTATCAATGTCATTGATGCAATAAGGCCAAAAGTCATGATAAGAACGGCTGGTAATATTGCTTCTACCATTCTTTCATCTCCAGCATATTGATATATTCTTACAGATAATGTATCGAAATCGAATGGTCTTAAAATAAAGGTAATGGGTAATTCTTTTATCGTGTCAACAAAAACTAAAAGTGATCCTACGAATATTGGTCCTTGGAGAAGAGGTAGATGAATTCTTTTGATGATCCCCAGCCAATTCTCTCCTAGTCCAAGTGCTGCTTCATCAAGACTAGGAGAAATTCTCTCAAGACTTGAATCAATAGAAGCCTTTGAGATAGTTAGAAATCGGACAAGATAACCCCAAATTAGTAAGCAAATAGCAATAAAATTAAATTTTGATGAAGAAATGCTTATTAAAGATAAAGCTAATACAGTTCCTGGGATTGCGTAACCTATTCCCGCAAGATTTGTGATTAGTTCTAGTAAAAAGCTTTTATTTGCTCGTCTGACTAAAGAAATTATTAAGGAGAATAGCATCGCTATTAATGCAGTTAAAAGTCCTAGACTTATTGTCCTTAATGATAGGCTAAGTAATTCTATAGATAACCCTTTTTGAATTAGATCTATATTGAGTAGAACCCAAAAACATGGAATCCCAAAAGAGAAAGTTGGAGGAAATAAAGATATGATTATTGCTAATAAAGCTCTAGATTTGTTTAATACCCATCCTTGAGAATCTTTTGATGCAGGATTTTCACTCCACCTCTTTGATTTTTTTCTTGATAACTTTTCGAAAATAATTAAAGTGAAAATCATTAATAAGGCTACTAAAGATAATCCAATAGCACTTTTTGGATTACCCTCAATTATCCAATTTTCAGCTATACCAGTAGAAATACTTGGTATGTTTAATAATGCAAATGTACCTAACTCATTCATTACTTCCATACACATTAAACTTATTCCTGTTATTAGTGCTGGTAACGCCATTGGGAAAGCGATTTTAAAGAAGCTGTTCCAAGGCCCTACTCCTAATCCTCTACTAGCATTGATTTGATTAACTCCAAATTTATTAAAACTTTCGTTAGCAAGAATGAATACATATGGATAAGTAGAAATTGAAAGTATTAATACTCCCCACCATAAACCAGTTACTTGATACCCAAAAATACTTCCTAAATCCTGCAAAATAGCTGTTATTAGATATGCTGGGGCAGCTAGTGGAACTAGCTGACAAATACGGAGAACTTTTCTGAACTTAAAATCACAATTTGAAAGTAACCATCCATTCAAAGTTCCTAACCCGCCGCCAAAAAAACTTGTCAATATTAGAACTTTTAAAGTGCCTAATACCTCTTCTCCTCCAGCAATACCTAATGAAAAATTTCCACTAATAATGTAACCAATTCCCTCAAGAAGAAAATTGGAAATTGGAATGATTACTAAGAGTGAAACAATAAACGAAGTGAAATAAAGAAGATTTAATTCTGTTAATGTTTTTTTAAACCCTTTAATGCGTATTTTCAAAAATTAATTAAATCCTAATATGAACTCTAATCTGAATTAAATCTACATGATGACAGTTGATTTTTAATAGTTTGGTGATCTAAGTTTTTCCCAATTAATACTATCTTGTTAGATTTTTCTTTTGTCCATTCCTCATCATCTAGAGAAAACCGCTTTCCAGATAGGTGAAAAATGTGTTTTCTTTCACTTTCCATAAACCATAATATTCCTTTTGCTCTAAATACATTTTGTGAGATTTGATTATCTAAGAAATATTGAAACTTCCTTAAAGAAAATGGTTCAAATGTCTCATATGAAACTGAGGTAAAACCCTCGATATTATTGATCAAATCGTGAGAATGAGAGGAGTGATCGTGGGAATGAGAGGAGTGATCGTGGGAATGAGAGGAGTGATCGTGGGAATGAGAAGAGTGATCGTTTGAATTTTGTTCTATATTTTTTTTATTTTTCTCGAATTCAAAAGTATCCGTCTCAAATAGACCCACGCTCATTATTGTATGTAATGCAACTTCACTATTAGTTGATCTCAAAATCCTTGGTTCTTTTTTTATTTTATTTATAAACTCCTCTATTTTCTTTAATTGTTTTTCATTTACTAAATCAGATTTATTTAGAAGAAGGATATCTCCGTATAAAATTTGAGAATAGGCGACACATGTATTATTAATTTCAAAATCAAAATTTTCTCCATCAATGACAGTGATTATCGAATCTAATCTTACTTTTTCTCTAAGATCACCAGCCGCAAAAGTCATGGCTACTGGTAATGGATCAGCTAATCCAGTTGTTTCAACAATCAAATAGTCTAATTTTTCAGCTCTTTCTAAAACTTTGGATACGGTATTTAATAATTCGCCATTGATAGAGCAACATATACATCCATTATTTAATTCGATCATATCTTCTGAGCCTTCTATTATTAAATCATTATCTATTCCGATTTCTCCAAATTCGTTGACTAAAACAGCTGTTTTAATACCAACTTGATTTTTTAAAATATGATTTAGAAGTGTAGTTTTGCCAGAACCTAAAAATCCACTAATAATAGTAACTGGCAATAAATTTTTAGACATTTTGAATAGTTTAAAATAAGTTTATATTTTTATTGATTGAAAATTTTGTTGATTTCCGAAGCTAATGTTTGATCCAAATTCGTAATACCTCCTAGATCATGTGTAGTTAATTTAATTATTACTTTTGCATAAACATTCTCCCAGTTAGGATGATGATTATATTTTTCACAGATTAAAGCAACCTTAGTCATAAAAGCAAAGGCTTCAATAAAATTAGCGAAGTTAAATTCTCTTTGGATTTGTTTAGATTTAATTTCCCAGCCAGGTATTTTGACAACTAATTCATTCAATTCTTCATCATGCAAAATGTAGGGTTCCATTAAATAAGAAATCTGACTTATTACATTATAAATATCTTACTTTTTCTCACCAATTATATGTACATTTATGATTCTTTCCTTTTGATCAAATCGATGTTCCCATAAATAAACTGCTTGCCATGTGCCAAGCATAATTTTCCCGTTTTGAAAACTCAAAGATAAACAAGTGTTTGTTAGGGATGTTTTAATATGTGCTGGCATATCGTCAGCCCCTTCTTGATAATGTCTATAGGATATTTCTTCTCTATTTTTTGATAAGGTTAAGTAGGAATCATAGGGAACTATAGATTGCATATACTTTTTTAGGTCCCTCAGTACATTTGGATCTGCGTTCTCATTAATAGTCAAACTGCAACTTGTATGAAGTGAAGTTAAATTTAAAATTCCGGAATGAAAATTATTTTTTTCAACACATAAATTTAAATCATATGTGATATCAACAAAACCCTCGCCATGGGTTATGAATTTTAATTTTGAAAATATTTGTTCCATATAAGTTAAAACTTAATTAATCAATATCCTATTATGGATAAAGATGAATGTTTTGCTGCAGACATCAAAATTTTTATCTTAAGATAAATTTAATTTCCATTTAAATCTTTGGCTGAAACTCATTGGAATAAGCTGGGTGCTTACCTTAAAGAAACACAAATATTAGGTTCAATCCAAAATACACTTTATTGGGATCAGAATACTGGAATGCCAAAGAAAGGTGCTTATTGGAGGTCTGAACAACTTACTTATATTGCAAAAGTATTGCATGAAAGAAATTCTTCCGAGGAATTTTCTAATTTAATACAATTTGCTAAAAATGAACTAGCAGATATTGAACGAAATTTCGATAATCAACTTTTCATAAAAGATAAAGAAAGAAATATTAGTCTTTTATTGAAGGAATTTAATAGAGAAAGAAATTTAGATCCTAAATTAGTTGAGTCTCTAGCAAAGGCAAAATCTAAAGGGTATGAAAGCTGGCAAGAAGCTAAGGAAAAATCAGATTTTAAAATTTTTCTTCCTTTCTTTGAAGAATTAGTTAAATTGCGGATTGAAGAGGCAAAACAAATATCAGATCAATATTCACCATGGGAAACTTTAGCCCAACCCTTTGAGCCTGAATTAACTTTAAAGTGGCTGGATAAAATGTTTCAGCCTTTGAAAGAGACTCTCCCAGAGTTGATTAGAGGGGTTAATAAATCTAAGAAATATCACTGGGATTTGAGTCCAGAATCTCAACATAATTTATGTTCTCAATTACTTGATGAGTTTGGGAGAGATAAGGATCTAGTCGTTGTTGGTAAATCTCCCCATCCTTTTTCTATTACATTAGGGCCTAATGATTACAGGATTACGACAAGAATTGTTGAAGGTGAACCATTATCAAGTTTTTTAGCAACTGCGCATGAGTGGGGGCATTCTATTTATGAGCAGGGTTTGCCATCTCAAAGTCATCAATGGTTTGCTTGGCCTTTAGGTCAAGCAACCTCTATGGGTATTCATGAAAGTCAATCTTTATTTTGGGAAAATAGAATAGTTAAATCCCACTCTTTTTCAAAAAGATTTTTTAACAAATTTGTTTCGTCTGGATGTTCTCTTAATAATTATTTAGAACTATGGAAGTCTATTAATCATTTGGAAGCAGGATTAAATAGGGTTGAAGCGGATGAATTGACTTATGGCTTACATATATTAATAAGAACCGAACTTGAAATAGATTTAATTGAAAGAGGGTTACCTGCTGAAGATATTCCAACAGAATGGAATAAAAGATATGATGAACTCCTAGGAATTAAACCATCTAATGATTCAGAAGGTTGTCTTCAAGATGTTCATTGGAGTGAAGGGGCGTTTGGATATTTCCCCTCATATTTGTTAGGACATGTTATAAGTGCGCAAATATCTTCTCAAATGGAAAGAGACATAGGTTTGATTGATAATTTAATTGAAAATGGTGAATATCAAAAGATCATCTTTTGGTTAAAAAATAATATACATGAATATGGCAGATCAGTTAATTGTATGGAGTTGGTAAGAGCTGTAACTAATGAAGAACTATCGCCAAAATATTTTATTAATCATTTAAGGTCTAAAATAAATGATTTTTGCTGAAACATTACTTTTAAAGAATTTGGTTAGGTGTGAGGATGTAAGATAAATAAAAATAATTTCTTGATGGCAAATCTAAATCAGCCCCCAAGCAGGGTTACCCCCAATTTATTGCACATACTAAATGCTTTCACTGATAGCTCAAATAAAATAATAAACACTATTGTTGAATTGAACTCTAATACCATAAATAAATATGAATTAATTACAGAAACGGGCCATCTTAAACTTGATAGGGTAGGTTATTCATCACTGGCGTATCCTTTTGCTTATGGATGTATTCCAAGGACATGGGATGAAGATGGAGATCCACTTGATGTAGAAATTGTTGGAGTAACTGAGCCATTGATACCCGGATCTATTGTAGAAGCAAGGATTATTGGGGTGATGAAATTTGATGATGGTGGAGAGGTCGATGATAAGGTAATAGCGGTTCTCTCGGATGATAAAAGAATGGATCATATCTCAAGTTATGAAGACCTTGGAGATCATTGGTTAAAAGAAACAAAGTATTATTGGGAGCACTACAAAGATCTAAAAAAACCAGGAACATGTACTGTAAATGGTTTTTTTGGGATAGAAGAAGCTGTTAAAGTGATTAAAGATTGTGAAGAGAGATACAAAAAAGAAATTGATCCTAAATTAGTAAATTAACAAATTTTATTTTTCTCTAAATTTTTCAAATATTTCGCTTAGTATTTCTTCGGCACCTTGCTGCTTTAATTTTTTAGCTAGTTCTTTGCCTACTTCTTCGGGATCATTAATATTGCCAATATATTGATCTTTAATAAGCCTTTCTCCATCAAGAGATGAAACCATACCAGTAAGGCAAAGTTGTTCATTCTGAATTTTACTATTCACACCTATTGGGACTTGGCATCCACCTTCAAGCTCTCTTAAAAAAGCCCTTTCTGATAGACATCTTTGACTGGTGGGTTTATCTTCTAAGATATTTATAATTTCCAAAACTTTTTTATCATCAGATTTACATTCAATGCCTAGTGCTCCTTGGCCCACGGCATGAAGGGAAATTTCACTAGGGATAATCTGGTGAATTCTTGATTCAAAACCTAATCGCTTTAAACCAGCGGCAGCAAGAATTATACAATCAAATTCTCCTAAATCTAATTTTTCAATTCTTGTAATAACATTTCCTCTGATATCTTTGAAAACAAGATGTGGGTACTTATTTCTTAATTGAGCAAGTCTTCTTAGAGAGCTTGTTCCAACAATCGAACCTTCAGGTAAGGTTTCTAGTTTATAACAGTCATTTTTTTTGTTTACTACTAAAGCATCTGCAGGATCCTCCCTTTTTGTAATGCATCCTAATTTAAGGCCATTAGGCAAATTGGTTGGTAAATCTTTCAGAGAATGTACAGCTATATCTGCATGGCCTACGAGCATTTGTGCTTCAAGTTCTTTTGTAAATAAGCCTTTGTCGCCTATTTTTGCTAAGGCTACATCAAGAATTTTGTCACCTTGAGTTGCCATAGCTTCTATAGATACCTCTAAATTGGGAATATTCCTTTCTAGTTGATCTTTAACCCATAAAGTTTGAACCATTGCTAGCTTACTTCTTCTACTAGCTATTTTTATCTTAAAATTAGTCATTAAATATTATTTTGAGTTTGAATTAAAAATTAAGTCGAATCTATCTTAAGCTATTATTTTGCCAGTTTTTAAAGCTGAATATTATATTTAACTTTTATTATTTTATATATTCTTTTAAAACCCCATTTCGATTTGGATGTCTAAGTTTTCTTAGGGCTTTTGCCTCTATTTGTCTAATTCTTTCCCTCGTCACATCAAAAATCTGGCCAATTTCTTCAAGAGTTTTCATTCTTCCATCATCAATTCCATATCTCAATCTGAGAACATCTCTTTCTCTTGGACTAAGAGTGGCTAATACTCCTTCCAAATCTTCTCTTAGTAAAGTTTTAGAAACATCTTGCTCTGGATTTTCTATATCAGCCTCTATAAAGTCTCCTAGTCTTGAGTCTTCTTCTTTCCCTATTGGAGTTTCTAGGGAAATAGGAAGTTGCGCACTTTTAGCTATAAATCTTAATTTTTCGATTGTCATTTCCATACTCTCAGCGATTTCTTCTTCACTAGGTTTCCTGCCAAATTCTTGGCTCAGAACTTTTGTGGTTTTTTTAATTCTGGATATTGTCTCGTATAAGTGAACTGGTAATCTAATAGTTCTACTTTGATCTGCAATTGCTCTTGTAATGGCTTGGCGAATCCACCAAGTTGCATATGTAGAGAACTTATAACCTTTTTCATGGTCGAATTTTTCCGCTGCCCTAATTAAACCCAAACTTCCTTCTTGGATTAAATCTTGAAATGATAAACCTCTGTTCATATATTTTTTAGCAATGGAAACAACTAATCTTAAATTTGATTGAACCATTTTTTCTTTAGCTCTGCGCCCTAAGAGAAGTCTTCTTCTAAATTTAGGAAGAGGCATATCTATTAACTCGGCCCATTCTCTTACAGATGGGAAATGCCCTTTTTCTGACTCATATTGAGTTGCTAGCTCTTCTAATTGGAGTAAGTCAGCAATTTTTCTTGCAAGCTCAATTTCTTCATCTGGTCTTAAAAGTCTAATTCTTCCAATTTCTTGGAGATAAACTCTTATTGAATCTTCAGTGTAGATACCTTTTGGCCCAAGCTTTATATTCCCGAGCCCTTTATCTTCTTCTTCAGAATCAGTAAATTCATTATTGTTATTTTCAATATTGCTTTCGTTTAACTCAGCAGATGTCTGTAAAGTTTGATTATTTTTATTACTATTTTCTTCAACTACTGTTTCTAAATTTGTATTAATTTTTTTATTGATCTTTTTTTTTGAACTAGGCTTGGAATTCTTTGATTCTGCTGCGACTGGACACATAATTGACTCCTTTCTACGGTGAATTTAACTAGATAAAATTTTATTTAGGGCTAATTTGAACATTTAGTAGTAAAGTCCCCTTAATGTTTAAAAAACTTTTTCACAAAATGAGAATAAGAAAAGTTTTCTAAATTGTTGAAAAATTTAAATAGTGCTATAGATTACCTAAAGTAAAAAGTCTTGGGATTTCTCAGACAGGCAGATCATTTTTGAATTTTCAGTCAATGATCAGAGCTTCATGTCTCCCTTAAGAGCAGGATACTTACAATGTGCAAAAAACACTTTGTGGAATGTTCAACAATCCAATACTAAGAAAAAGTTTTGAAGCCGGCAAGTAATCAGTTATTAAATATCTCCTATAAATTGGAAATTTTGCTTGATATAGGTAGTAGTAATGAAAGCTTTTACTATTTAGATGGAAATAATCTTGGAGCAGAAGTTGGAGATATTGTAAGTGTGAGACTAAGGGGGAGATTATTAAATGGGTTGGTGATCTCCAAAAAAGACTTTTCGACAATCAATAATGATGAATCAAATATTATTGGAGGAAAAAGCATAAGATATTTGTTTGTTGAAAGTATTTTGCAGAAAAAAATAATTGATGAATCTTGGAGAGAATTGATAGACTCCCTAGCCTCTTTTTATATGGTTAGTAATTTAAAAATGTTTAAAACTGCATTTCCTCCTGGCTGGATTGGTAAATATAAAAATTTCTCTAAAGGTTTAAAAGATCAAATATGGATTGAAACTAAAAAAGAATTTGATATTAAGAAAAATGGATTAACCAAAAAAGAATTTTTTTTAATGGATACTTTATCTAAAAAAGGTAATTGGCAAAGTGAATTAATAAAGTCTGGTTTTAATTACACTCTAATTAACTCAATGGTCACTAAAAATTATCTTGCAAAATCTAAAAGAAAAAAAAATATAAATAGTAAATTAAATTCCTTTTTAAAAGATCATATCGTAACGAAAAAACCAAATCTTACAAATGAGCAAAAAATTGCATTTCAAGAATTTCAAACAATGAAACCAGGAGATGCATTACTTCTTTGGGGCGAAACAGGTTCAGGTAAAACAGAAGTGTATATGAGAATTGCTGAAGATCAATTTCTTAAGAAGAAAAGTTGTTTGATACTAGCCCCAGAAATTGGATTAATTCCTCAACTTATTGACAGGTTTAGTAGGCGATTTAATAATATTGTTTACGAATATCATAGTAATTGTTCTCCCGATCATAGAACTTTAGTTTGGAAGAAAATTATTAATGCTAATGAACCTTTAATAGTAATAGGTACAAGGTCGGCAGTTTTTCTTCCAATCAAAAATCTGGGATTAATAATAATGGATGAAGAACATGATGTTTCTTATAAGCAAGATAGTCCTATGCCTTGCTATGACGCAAGAGAGATTGCTATTGAAATAGTAAAAAGGAATTCTGCAAAGTTAATTTTTGGGAGTGCAACCCCATCAATGAAGACTTGGAAAAAGTGTATTTTTGAAAGGAATTTTAAATTGGTAAGAATGATTCAAAGGATATCCAGTAATGAGACTCCTGAAATAAAAATTATTGATATGCGGGATGAGTTCAATCAGGGAAATATGAAAATTTTTTCCAATGAATTATTACAATTGCTTCCTCAACTACGCTTAAAAAAAGAGCAAGCAATAATTTTGATCCCTAGGAGGGGGCATAGTGGATTTATAAGTTGTAGAAATTGCGGATATTTAATAAATTGCCCCAACTGTGATGTTCCTTTATCAGTTCATCTCGGATCACAAGGAAAAAAATGGTTAAGGTGTCATTGGTGTGATCATAAATCAAGATTGATCAATCGTTGCCCAGATTGTCATTCAACTGCTTTCAAACCTTTTGGAATCGGTACGCAAAGGGTAATAGAGTTTTTAAATGAAGAATTTCCTGACTTAAGAGTACTTCGCTTTGATAGAGATACAACTTCAGGAAAGGATGGTCATAGAGATATTCTTTCAAAGTTTTCTAAAGGTGATGCAGATATTCTTGTCGGTACTCAGATGTTGGCAAAAGGTATTGACATCCCCAATATTACTCTTTCAGTAGTTATTGCAGCAGATGGGTTGCTTCATCGCCCAGATATTTCAGCAGAAGAAAAATCACTACAATTATTTTTGCAAGTAGCAGGAAGGGCCGGCAGGGCACAAAAAAAAGGGAAAGTAATTTTTCAAACATATAAACCTAACCACCCGGTGATTTCGTATCTTCAAAAAAGAGATTATGAAAGATTCTTAATTGAAAACTCGAGATTGAGAAAGGATGCTAATTTATTTCCATTTTGCACAATTTGCCTAATTAAATTATCAGGTGAAAATTATGATTTAACTGAGTCAATTGCAATAAAATTAGCAAAATATCTACTTAGTTTTTGTGAGAAAAAGAACTGGAAATTAATTGGTCCTGCTCCTAGTCTAATTTCTAAAGTCGGCAAAAAATTTAGATGGCAGATATTAATACATGGTCCTGAAGGAACAAAGATACCTTTACCTGATAGATCAATATTATGGAAACTTATTCCAAAAAATGTTTTTTTAACAATTGATGTTAATCCAGCTGAGTTGTAATTACTTTGATGGAAGTTGAGGCAAATCTGTACCTAATTTAAATCTATAGAATCTTATTAAATAAGCAAACATTATAATTATTAAAATAGTAGATATCCCGATCAAAAGTTTGTTGAGGCTCCAGAAAGAAAATTCAAGACTATTTATCTGCCCTTGATTTAAATTCCAAATTATGAGATTTTTTGTGATTTCTAAATTTGAATCATTTTTATCAACAAGGATAGCTTTGTTAGGGTGAATAATTTTGAAAATGAGTTCTAAATCATCAATACCTTTAATAGAATTTAGATCCAAATCTAACCTGTAAAAGTATTTTTTAAAAAAAATGAAGTTTTTTTGAGTAGTATTAATTTCTATATTTGTTGATCCTCCCGCTAACTCTCCAGCTTTATTTTGGGTGATTTTTAGAACTTGCTTTGTATCTTCTAGATTGAGATTTTTATGTTTCAAAGAAAAAGTTGATTCGTCTTGTTCAATTTCTGCCTCAGGAAAAATATCTTTCATATTCTCTTCAAATTTTAATTGCCAAGGAAATTTCTTTATGTATTTACTTTCTATCACTAAATTATTATTTATTGAATCAATTTCACTAAGATCAAGGGTGTCCTCAACTTTAACGCAACCACTTAAAAGTGGAATTAATAATAATAGTATTAAAAAAATGACCAGTGAAAAGCCTTTCTGAAATGGTTTTGTTTCACCCGTTGGAGTCTCAGTTACATTAATAAATTTCTTTTTCTCCAATACTTCTCTTTTTTTGCGTAGTGAGTTAAGAGATTTGTTATTGAGTGATGGGTCGCTTTCAAACTGTACGTTCCAATTTTCTGGCTTTTTAATTTCAGGAGAGTCTATAACTTCCATTAAATATTTTGCATTTTCTCTCGTCTTATTATCGTAAGATTTTAAAAGTTCTTTACAAAACTTTTTAGCCTCCTCCTTTTTATTGATACCACAAAGAGCAGTAATTAAGATTGTTCTTAAATTCACTCCCTCTTTACTTGCCAAAGGAAATGATTCTATTAAAGGCAAAAGGAATTCAATACAATAATGATACTCACCTCTAGCTAAAGCAAGTTCTACTGTTTCTAAAACTTGCTCATAAGTTTTCATAGGTTAGGCGACTATCATTGTACCTATTCCAGAATTTGTAAAAATCTCAAGAAGTAATGCATGTTCTATTCTTCCATCAATTATGTGAGCTGCTTTGACTCCTTGTGCTAAGGCTCTTATACAGCATTCTGTCTTTGGAATCATCCCTTCAGTCACAATTTTTTTATCAATAAAATTTCTTGCCTCTTTGAGATTAGTTTTTTCAACAAGACTATTTTTGTTATCTTTTTCTTTTAAAATCCCTTGAGTATCAGTAAGAAGAATAAGTTTTTCTGCATTTATTGCAGCAGCAATTTCTCCAGCGACAAAATCTGCATTAATGTTATGGGAAATACCCTCCAAGGTCGATCCAATACTAGAAATAATTGGGATATATCCTTTAGAAATAAGTGGATCTAATATTTCAGGATTGATTTTTGTAACCTCTCCCACTAACCCATGGCTCCCATCTCCTAGTTCTCTAGATTGAATTAAGTTGCCATCAAGACCTGATATTCCCACAGCTAAGGACCCAGTTTTATTAATGCCTTTTACAATTTGTTTGTTAACTCTACCCATTAGAACCATTTCGACAATTTCCATTGTTTTTTGATCAGTGATTCTTAATCCATTTTCGAATTTAGGGGATATTTCTAGTTTCTTTAACCAATTATTAATCTCGGGTCCACCTCCATGAATTACTATCGGACAAACCCCAACGGTTGATAAAAGTGCTAAGTCTCTAAAAAAAGCATTTTTTAAATCATCATCCTCCATAACAGAACCCCCATACTTGATAACAATTTTCCTACCTGAGAAACTTTGTATATATGGAAGTGCTTCGCTTAATATTGATACTCTTTGAGAATCATTCATTATTAAAATTAATTAAAACTTGATTGAATTGAGAAATTAGGTTTTTACAAATATATCCCTATATTCAATAAAAGAGAATAAAATCAAATTCTTTTTTATTATCGTCGATAATAAATTCTGATTCAAGACCTTTGACGAAAAACCTGTTTAATCTTTCTTGCTTTTCCATCCATTTTTCTATAGGGACAGAATTTGATGCGAAACGCATTCTGAGACCATTTTTTTCTTCCTTTGTAATTTCTTCTATTTCTTTTAATTGAGGGGGATTATCCTCGTCCCACAAATTTAAAGATTCTAATGACGATTCAAGATGAGCTTTTATCCCATACCTCCATCTTGTAACATCTTTAACTAGTGCTGTTAATTCTTTTGGTCTGTTAAATTTATTTGTCGCAAAATTTGTCTTGTCAAACAACTCTACAGGAGGTATTTCGGAGGTCTTTAAACCTAATCCAATTAGAAAAATAGGTACTCCATAAAAAAAAGTTGGTACACTTAAATTCACTGAGTCTGTAAAATAGGCAGTCATTCCAACAAAAGCTAATATACCCCCAGCGGTTACGATTAAGTTTCCAGGCGATAAATATTTCGTCATTTTGATTTAGTAGAATGAGTTTTAAATGGGCTAACAAGTATTATGCAAGATCCTAATACTGCAAATCAAGGAGATTTAATTTTTAGACTTGATCAAGATAGAGCATGGCTACTAGAAAATCTTGATAAGGGTAAATGGCCAGAAATCAGAAACGAACTTGCCGCGCTTGAAAGAAAAATAAGCAAATTTATTATAAGTGTTCAAGAAAATAATGTTGATATCTGATTTAAAAAGGTATTTCGTCAACTTCAGGTACTAAAGGTGAACTATCCCAACTAGATTTTTTGGTGGTTTCTTTATTTTCAAATGACTCATTATTTTCTTTTTTATCAGACTTAATAACTTCAACTGGCGATATTTGATGAATCTTTGAAGCTGTTAGTTCTGGTTGCTTTTCTTTTGTTCCGTCTTTTCTAGTGACAGAATTCATCTTTAGTCGTCCCTCAATAACAATATTTTGCCCCTCCTTCAGTTCATCTACCATTTCTTGGGCAATATTTCCCCATCCTATGATCTTGAGATCTCTGGTTGGATCTTCACTACGCAATCCTTTAAAATTAACAATCATTTCTGCAATTGGAGTTTGGTTTTCTTTGGTATACCTCATTTGGGGAGCGCTATTAATTACCGCCTGAATTAAACAATGATTCATCACTTACTATTTAATTAAAGATATACTGATGCAGAATCAAGAAAATTGCCATAAAAATGTTTGGATCCTATCAGGAACTTCTGATGGACCTGAAATCGCTAGTAGGCTTCTTGAACTTAATTATTCAGTTTTTGCAAGTGTTTTAACTTATAAAGCAGGTCAGGCATATATTGAGAATCAAAAGTTACATATCATTACGGGTAAATTAAATAATAAAGATGAAATAATAAATTTTATAAAAAAAAATAAAATCAAATTCGTTGTTGATGCAACTCATCCGTTTGCAGTGATAATTTCTAAAAATCTTAACAATGCATGTAAAGAGATTAATACACCTCTCTTACTTTTTGAGAGAAAATCTCTAATAAATAACACTAAAAATTTTTTTCATATTGATAATTTAAAGGATATAAGTAATGTTGATTTGGAGAATAAGAACATTCTTCTGGCAATAGGTTCAAGATCCCTTAGCGATACAGCTAATTATTATTTGAATTGTAAAGCAAATGTATTTACAAGGGTACTTCCAACCTACGAGAGTATTACTAAAGCTTTTGGATCATGTATTAAAAATTCAAATATAGCGATACTTGAACCGAGTAAAAGTGAGCAAGGATTTTTAGAAAAAAAACTCTGTGATTTTTGGGAGATAGATTATGTTCTATGCAGAGAATCCGGAAGTTATTCTCAGAAAAACTGGGAAAGTATTATTTCTGGAAGTAGGATGAAGTTATTTTTGGTTAAAAGGCCAAAAATAAAAAATGATTATTCTTACTCTTTCAATCAATACCAGGATTTGATAAATCACATAATTAAAACAAATATTGATGTTTAATTCATTATGGAAATATTAGTTATTATCACAACTGAATCAAGTAAAACAAATGCTGTGCGAATGGCTAAATTACTCATAAAAGAAAAACTTGCAGCTTGTGTTTCCATAAAGCAAATTTTTTCAGTTTATGAGTGGGATGATGATATTCAAGAAACTAAAGAGTTTGAAATTACAATAAAAAGTAATCCAGAATTTAAAGATGATTTAATTGATTTTTTACATAGAATTTCCACATATGATCTTCCACAAATTATTTATAAAAAATATCATGCTGAGATTAAATATTATGATTGGCTGAATAAGACTATTTGATTAAACTTTTTTTATTAGTTCTTTGAGATCAATATTAGATCGAGATCCTAATTGTGTAATTATTTGCCCGGCGCAAATTGAACCTATCTCTCCGCATTTTTTTAGGGAATAATTATTTATTAATCCATGAATAAACCCTCCTGCATAAATATCTCCCGCTCCTGTTGTATCAATAATCTTCCCCTTCGTAATTGACTTAATTACTTCGATAACATTTTTGTTAATTATGAGAGAACCATTTTTACCTAAAGTTACTACAACTAATTCACATAAGACAGACAGTTCTGCTTGGCAATTTGCTAATTTATCCTTTTTAAATAGACTCAAAACCTCGGATTCATTGCAAAAAACTATATCTACATAATCGTGAATTAATTCCAAGAAACTCTCTCGATGTCTATCTACACAAAATGAATCAGACAATGAAAGAATTATTTTTGTATTAGATTGTTTCGCAATTTGAGAGGCTTTAAGAAAAGCATTTTTAGCTAATTCGCTGTCCCATAAATATCCTTCTAAATACAAGTATTTACTTTCTTCGAGTACATTAAATTCTATATCTTTTGATTCAAATTCTATAGATGCTCCTAGGTAAGTGCACATAGTTCTTTGTGCATCAGGTGTAATTAAAATGATTGAATGAGCTGTCGAAGCACCTTCTACAGTTGGTGGAGTATCAAATATAGTTTTACTTTTTTTTAATTCAGAAGAAAAGAAATTCCCAAATTGATCATTTTTCACCCTTCCAATAAACTGCACGTGATTACCTAATTCTGCTAAGCAAACAACAGTATTTGCTGAGGATCCTCCTGATATTTGTTTGATCACTTTGCACTTTTCTAACAATCTCTTAGATTCATCAGAATTAATGAGATTCATTGATCCTTTATCCAGATTATTTATTTCAAGAAACTCGTCTTCAATATTTACAATAATATCTACTATTGCGTTGCCCAGACCAATAAGATCAACTTTTTTATTATGTTCAAAATGTCTAAAGGATTCCTTCATTAATTTGGAACTAAATTACCTTAGCAGTGCTCTCTTAGGTCCGTGAATTGGGTCTTCAATCACAATGGTTTGATCTCTATTCGCCCCCAATGAGACAATGGCAATTGGAACCTCCATTAATTCAGCTAAAAATCTTAGATAATTCATGGCATTTTGAGGGAGATCAGAGAGTTTTCTGCAATTTGCAGTTGAACATTGCCAACCTTTTAATTTTTTGAAGATTGGCTTACATTTTTTTAAGTCATCTGAATTTGTTGGGAAATAGTCTATTTCATCACCATCTAAGTCATATGCAATGCATACTTGAATCTCATCTAATTCATCTAATACATCTAGTTTTGTAACTGCTAAACAATCAAGGCCATTTACAGATACGGCATATTTACCAATAACCCCATCAAACCATCCACATCTTCTCCTCCGTCCAGTAGTCGTTCCAAATTCACTTCCTCTATCACAGAGTTGATCATTAATACTTCCCTGTAATTCGGTTGGGAATGGACCCTCACCAACTCTTGTGGTATAAGCTTTTGCAACTCCTATTACTCTATCAATTAACGTAGGACCAACCCCAGCTCCAATACATGCCCCTCCAGATATAGGATTTGATGATGTAACAAAAGGATACGTCCCATGATCTAAGTCAAGTAGAGTACCTTGAGCACCTTCAAATAGAATATTTTTCTTATTTTTTGAGGCTGCATGAATAGTTCTCGTACAGTCAACAACATGCTTTGATAATCTCTCTCCATATTCAAGATATTCTTCAACGATTTCTTCTAATTTAAGTGGTTTAATTCCATAGATTTTTTCTAATAGACCGTTTTTTTCTTTCAATGGAATTTCGATCACATCGCTTAGCCTTTCCTTTTTGAGCAAATCTCTCACTCTAATTCCATTCCTTTGCGATTTATCAGCATAAGTTGGTCCAATCCCCCGACCTGTAGTTCCTATCTTATTTGAACCCCTATCAGCTTCCATGGCTTCATCTAATATTCGGTGGTAGGGCATTGTTACATGAGATGTCGATGAAATTTTTAACCCTGAGATATCAATTCCATTGTCAATTAACATATCAATTTCTTTTAGCAGGATTTTTGGATCTACAACTGTTCCTGATCCAATTAAGCAAGTAGTATTTTTATAAAGTATCCCTGAAGGAATTAAATGTAATTTTAAAACTTTATCATCTACAACTATAGTGTGCCCTGCATTTACTCCCCCTTGGTAACGTACGACAACATCAGCCGAACGACTAAGTAAATCGGTTATTTTACCTTTTCCTTCGTCACCCCATTGGGCTCCGATTACAACAACATTGGCCAATTTTAGAAGAGCATTATTTTTGTGCGAATATTTAATATATTCAAAAATCTTGGTTTACTTTTAAAAAGTAAATGAATTGTATCAACTTTCTCTGAGAACCATTTTTTCAGCAAGAGAAAATTCTTTTGTTAAACGCTCCTTAAGCTTATCTGGTAAAGGTCTACTTGCAAAGTTTTTGTAATGGCCTGCCATAGCATTTAATGCTGTTTGCATGGTGGTAAATGATTGGGTTTTGTTAACCATACCTCTATTTCTATATCTAGAAATATAGTCAGTTATGAGGGTAAGAGCTTCACTTCTTACTTCATCTTTATTTGGAGAATCTTTTGGAATATCAACAGCCGTTTGTAATGTTTTAACAACTGAAATGGTATCTTTTGCGTAATCACCTGTCATTGAGGTTTTTACAGCAAAAGAGGGAGAACTAAATAATGTAAAAACAACAATCAAAGAAAGTGCAAAAGATATAGCTTTAGTAAGATTTTTAAAAATAAGTTCGGATTTCAATTTCAGTAACATAACTTAGCTCCCAAAAATTTAGCTTTAAGAATTTTTATTGTACATTATTTCTGATTCGGAAATAAATGTTTCCAACAATTTTTCTGCACTTATTTTAAATTTAGTATTATTTGTTCTACATATAAGTTCTACTTCTTTGTTAATAGAATCTCTGCCAATAATAATTTGAAAAGGAATGCCAATTAATTCTGCATCTTTGAATTTAACACCTGCTCTATCTTCCCTATCGTCAAGAAGAACGTCAATTTTATTGATTATAAAATTGTCATATATCTCCTCTGTCAGGCCTCTCTGAATCGGATCTTTAAGATTTGTTGGAATAATAATGACTTCAAAAGGAGAAATCTGGATTGGCCAACAAATTCCCTTTTGATCATGATTCTGTTCTATTGCAGCTTGAGCTATCCTTGTTACTCCAATTCCATAACATCCCATCCACAAATTCTTTAATTGACCATCTTTATCTGAAAATTTAGCATTTAATTTTTCGCTATATTTTTGACCTAGTTGGAAAATATGTCCAATTTCTATACCTTTTTTTTCTTCAAGTTCCTCATTATCATCAATTTTTATTTTATCTCCTTTTTTAGCATTCCTGATATCGTCAATTAGATAATCTGTTGAAGAAAAAGGAAATTCCTGATAAACCATGTGGAAATCAACTTTATTTGCACCGCTTACGAATTTTGGGAGACTACTTGCTGAGTAATCGATTATTCTGACCCATTTTTTATCCCAATTAGAACTAGTTTTAATAATTTCATTTTCTAGGTCTGGCCCGATAAAGCCTAAAGGAAAATTAATTAAGTTTTTTTCGATAATATTTTTGTCTTCAATTTTCTGAAGATTAATAAGGTTTGAATTATGAAGTTTATTTATTAAGTTAAAAAGCTTTACTTCATTAATATATTGATCACCTCTAATGCATGCAAGAATTGGTACCTCTGATTTATCTTCGAACTTTGCAAGAAATACCACGACCTTAATAATCTGACTAGGGTGTAAATTTCTATTTTTACAAACTTCAAGGATTGTTTTTTGTTGAGGTGTTTCTAACAACCCTGAAATATTTTCCCCTAATGGAATAGGTTGAGAAGGTATAGAAACTGCTTTTTCAATATTCGCGGCATAAGAACCGCTTTGAGTAAACAAGATGGAATCTTCCCCTGCATCTGCTGTGACCATAAATTCTTTGGAGGAGGCACCACCAATTGCTCCACTATCTGCTTCCACCCCCACTGCCTGCAATCCACAAGATTTAAAAATATTTTCATAAGCATTGCCAACCTTCTCAAAAAATGAAGCTAGGTCTTTTTCTGAAGAATGGAAAGAATAAGCGTCTTTCATTATGAATTCTCTACTTCTCATTAAACCAAACCTTGGCCTGATTTCATCTCTAAATTTTGTCTGTATTTGGTAAAAACATTGAGGTAATTGCTTATAGGAGTTAATGATCTCTGATGCGATACTAGTGATTACCTCTTCGTGAGTTGGAGCTAAACCAAATTCTTTCCCTTGTCTATCTTTAAGATTAAACATTATTCCCTCACCTGCAGTATAACCTTCCCACCTTTCACTTTTTTTCCATAAATCTGCCGGATGAAGTTGGGGTAAAAGTAATTTTGTGCAACCAATACAATTGAGCTCTTCCTCTATTATTGTAGAAACTTTTTCAATAACTCTTAGCATTATTGGCATATATGCATAAATGCCGCTGTTAACTCTGCGAATGTAACCAGCTTTTAAAAGTAGTTGATGTGAAATAATCTCAGCTTCAGAAGGTGTGTCACGAAGTGTCCCCAGAGGAAATGAGGTGTTTACGCGCATACAAAAAATCCTTAATAATATTTAAGTTTATCAATTTAGATAAAAAAAAAATTTAAAGTGTCTTGAGTCCCTCAACGCGGCTAGTCTAGAAATCCTCTTTCTGCTAACTTCTTCAGTAATGAAGTTCAAACTCTTCAAAAAAGTTCATTTTTAAAATACTTTACTTAATGTTATGGAAAATATAGATTCTAATATTACTAGCGTAGAAGAATTAGTAGGTATTGATGAAGTTCAAAAATTCCTCAATAGGTCAAGAGCTTCTGTTTATCGTTATACAAATACTGATTTAAGAAATCTAAACCCCAGCTTTAATCCAAGAAAATTAAATCCCGAATTTAGAACTGATCAAAAAGATCCGTTAAAATTTCACCCAAATGAAGTAGCAAGATTCGCTAAAGATATTTTAAGAATTAAAGAAGTTACTGTAGAGGTCTTTAATTCACCTTCCTCAGCGGCTCAGAACATACTTGCACAAATATTAAACGAATTAAAGTCTATTAGATCGTTGCTAGAAAAAGAATAATTAAAAAGTTACAAGATAATGTTTTGATTTATTGACATTTAGAATGTAGGATAATGGAGTTCAATTATCTCCTTAACCTTTCCTAATTAAGAGTTCTTGAGTTATACAAAACCAAAGCACTTTATAAAAAGTAAATCAAGCGAAGAATTTTTACTTGATCCTATTAAAAGTGATTTTGAAAGAGATGATGATGACCCCTTAAGCATAAGGAGCTCATTAATTACATCTTTAGGTATTATCTTTGCCTTTCTGGTATTTTTATTACCTTCAGTCAGTGTTTTAATTGGAAGACCATTCACTCAAGGAAACGAGGTAATTTTTAATCACGATCTAAAAAAAGATGGATCTTAGCTCGATACCTCCATCTCCAATGAAGGGAATAGTAAATATCGTTGTTGAAATACCTGCGGGCAGTAGGAATAAATATGAGTATTGTGCTGAAGCTGGAATAATGGCATTAGATAGAGTATTGCATTCATCGGTAAGATACCCTTTTGATTATGGTTTCATTCCAAATACCCTCGCTGATGATGGGGCTCCTCTTGATGCAATGGTCATAATGGATGAGCCTACATTTGCTGGCTGTCTAATAAAAGCTAGACCTATTGGAGTTTTGGATATGAATGATTGTGGTGCATATGATGGAAAACTTTTATGTGTGCCTGTGGCTAATCCTAGACAGACTAATATAGTGAGTATTAATCAAATTGCTCCTAATCAGCTTGAGGATGTTGCTGAATTCTTTAGGACAAGTAAAGGACTTGATGGAAGAACAGTTCAAATTGATGGTTGGAGGGATTTTGATGTGGTGGAAAATTTATTAAAAAGTTGTATACCCCTAAAAAAGAAAAACTTTAAAGTACTTAAGAAATCAAAGATTAGTAAATCAAATTGAAAAAAATAATTCTTTATAGTTATTTAAAATGCTCTACTTGCCGAAAAGCTGCAAAGTGGCTTGAAAGGAGAGATTTCGAATTTAAATTAATTGATATTGTAAAAGAACCACCTCTTGTTAATTATTTAAATCTCGCCTTAAAACAATACTCTGATGATAAGAAAAGGATTTTTAACACAAGAGGTCAAGCCTTTAAAAAGCTTAATCTTGATATTTATGGTTTATCAAGGGAAGAAATTATTAAACTTCTTTTAAGTGATGGCAAATTAATAAAAAGACCATTTTTGATTTACCAAGAGGAAAAAATAATATTAGGTTTTAACGAAATTGAATATGCCAAACAATTTATATAAAGTTAAAAAATTAAAAATTTATTAATTTCATGCCTGCCTCTATTAAAAATTTTTTGAAAGAATGGGGTCCTCTAATTCTATTAACTTTTTTTGTTTCTTCTTGTAGATCTTTTTTAGCAGAACCACGTTATATTCCTTCTGGGTCAATGCTCCCAGAATTACAAATAAACGATAGGTTAATTATTGAAAAATTTTCGCTAAGAAACTCTTTGCCAAAAAGAGGAGATATTGTCGTTTTTAACTCACCTTACTCCTTTGACGAAAAATTAATTTCATTAAGATCTAGGCCTCTGCCAAAAAAAAGATATTGTTTTTTTATGAGTTTTCCTCCAATGTCGTTTATTCCTGGTTTGAGGGATCAAGCTTGTGATGCTTATATTAAAAGAGTGGTGGCACTTCCAGGAGAAATTGTAAGTGTAAACAAAAAGGGTGAATTAATAATAAATAACAAATTAATTCCTGAACCTTACGTCTCTTATAAGTGCTCATTATCCCTTTTTAATAAATGTGGTGAATTTGAAAATATAAAAGTTCCTAAAGATCATTTTTTAGTTTTAGGAGATAACAGGTCAAATAGCTGGGATGGTAGATATTGGCCTGGAAGTAAATTTCTTCATAAAAAGGAGATAATTGGTAAAGCATATTTCAGATTTTGGCCTCTTAGTCAAGTTGGTTTTTTCAATAAATAAACTCTTTTTTCTTCCTCTGACTTCATCGAATAAAATTTTAAAAAGGGTTTTAATTTAAAGTGCTCCTGAAGCAGTTGAATCAATTATTCCTCCTAGGTGGGTTGTAATGTTTAGAGCGCTAATAATAGGGGGCTTGTTGGGATCATTAAAAAGGTCAATTATAGTTATGCCTCCATTCCCTTGTTTTATCATCCAAATATTTGAATAATTAATCCCAAGTATGTTGCAAATTAAAGTTTTATTGACTGCATCATGAGCAACAAGAAGGCTTAGATCATTATCCTTTTGAGATAAGCAAATTTTATTAAAAGCTTCTACAGACCTTTCTGATACATCTTTAATAGATTCACCTTCAGGCATTATTACTTCTTCAGGTTTTTCATGCCAATTTTTTAGTAAAACAGGCCAGTTTTCTCTGATTTCTACTTCCAGTTTGCCTTCCCATAATCCATGACTAATTTCTACAAGTGAATCTATTCTTTCTATTTTTAAATCTTTTCTATTTTGAAGGATTATTTGCGCGGTCTCATAAGGCCTATTCATGGAACTTGAAAAAGCCTTGTTGAAAGAAATATTTCTCAAATATTCAAAAGTCTTTCTAGCTTGATTTTTTCCGTTTTCATTTAAAGGGATATCAATTTGGCCTTGGAATCTTCCCTCTTTGTTCCAGTTAGTCTCACCATGCCTTATAAGAAATATTCTGGAATCTCCAATTTGATTTGGAATATTTTTATTAAGATGGGAGGTTTGATTTAAGCATTCAACTTGGGTCTTAAAAGAGTTATCTTTTTTTGAAATATTGAGTATAGAGAAAGAAGCATTTTCTAATCTTATTTTCCTAAAACCTTGCTTAGGCTTTCCTAATAATGAGAGAATTAAACATCTGAGAATCGCATTATGTCCTACAATTAGAATATTCACATCATCTTTGTCTAGATAAATTTTTAAAATATCTTCTACAAAATTTGTTGCTTGAAGAAATAACTCTTGAATTGGTTTATAAGTTTTTTTGCCATTTCTTTTTAATATTAGATTTTCTGGATCATTTTTCCATATAGGGTAAATTTCTGAATATTTCTTTTTTATTTCATCAATTTTTAGACCAGACCATTCACTAAGATCGACCTCTAGCAAATTATCATCAAATACAATGTTTTGTTCTTTATTGAAGGTCTTTTTAATTGTTTTTGCAGTCTCTGCCGCTCTCACAAGTGGGGAGGAATAGATTTTATCGAAGTCTATTTTTGATAATGCTTTACCTGCTTTTCGGGCTTGTTCGTATCCTTCATCAGTTAGTATTGAATCATCTGTTCTTCCTTGAATCAATCCTTTTGCATTGAAACTACTTAGTCCATGCCTAACTAACACTAAACGTATAGCCATTATATAAATTTGAAAATTAAGATAATTTAATCATCTCATGGCGTGATTAAAATAGATACATAAACATAAGGAACTTCAATGATAACTAAGTATAGTTTTCAAAATATAATGAGTTATGATTTTTAAAAATGTTTCTAAGTCAAAACTAACTTTAGCTTTTATTTCTATAGTCATAACTTTTTTTGTATGGCAGCAAGGCTTAAGAGATAGTTTAAATAGACCGTCTGTTTCATTTGATATAAGTCAAAAAGAGCAAGAAATTGCTGAATTATCGGTCCAATCAATACCTGTAGATCTTAAAAAGTTTCTCATCATAAATGATCCTGTTGATCAAATAAATAAATCACTCTCTGAGGTCTCATTTGAAGAGCTAACAGAGAGAAATAAATTAATTCGGGTAATTTCTTCAAAATCAAATGATCCTTTAATCCATAAAAATCTATCAAAAGATTTTGAAAATAAAAACTATAAATTTCTTATTGATGAGATAGAAAAAAAATCCAATAATAATTCATATAAACCAAGTTTTGATAAATTTGATTTATTTAAAGATGATAGATTTTTATATCACCTTTTAAGCCGGAAATTTGATTTTGACGATAGTTCATTAATAACAAAATCATTTTCACGCAAAATGTTTTTAAAAATATTAGCCATTAGGCTGATACCACTTTTGTCAATACTTATTGGCTCTTTAATGGCTCTAAAAATATTATGGACCACCATATCTTTGAAAAAGTTTGGTTGGCAAGAAATTAAATCCTTAGATTTAGAATTAATAGATATGGTTTTACTAATAGCAGGTGGATTTGTTGTTTTAGGAGAAGTAGTATCACCTTTGTTTTCTATAAGCTTGGTTGAACTTTTTTCAAAAAATATTTCTAATGAATTGTCGCAATCTTTAAAAATATTCTTTGGATATCTTTTTATGGCTATTCCACCATTAGGGATAGTTTATTATCAAATTAAATCTTTGAATGGTGAATTCACTTTTAAAAAGGATTATTTACAGTTCAATTTCTTTCCAATAAAATATTCAATTATTCAGGGAATTAAAGGTTGGTTAACAATTGTTCCTTTTGTTTTATTGATTTCTCTAATTATGAATAGTTTGATTGATAATCAGAATGGTAGTAACCCTTTACTAGAAATTGTTCTTAACAATGATAATTACCTATCATTTTTTTTATTATTTATAACAACAACTTTATTAGCTCCTCTATTTGAGGAAATTATATTTCGAGGTATTTTACTAACAACTCTTTCAAGAGATTTTGGAGTAATTTCGGGCATCATAGTTTCAGCTTTTATCTTTGCATTAGCCCATTTAAGTTTGGGAGAAATGCCGCCATTATTTGTTCTAGGGATTGGATTAGCAATTACAAGAATTGCTTCAGGAAGTTTGTTTTCTTCAGTAATCATGCATTCTTTATGGAATGGATTGACTTTCTTAAATTTGTTCTTATTGAGGACATAAAGAATTTAATTTTTTACTTGCGAATCATACAAAAAGATGTTTATTTAATTAATAATACTTCTTTTATTTAAAAAATAAATCATAAATGAAACCTTATGGGAATCAACTTAATTTAAAAAAAAAAGTTTCATATGAAAGTAAAAAAAATTCTGAAAAAATATCCATTAGTAATATCAAATTAATACATCAAATTTTCGACACCATTAATATCTCTCTTTTAGTGTTAATTTTCACCTTATTTTTCTTATCTTTTAATAGTCAAATAAAATGGTCAAATACATATAAAAACTTATCTAAAACAAGAGCTATCAATAATAATCTCATTGATTATATTTCTAAAATTGAAGAATTTTATATTAGTGAAATTGAGTCTCTCAATATTTATAAAAAAACTAAACCTGAAGATTTAATCTATCTAAATAAACTTCCAGAAAAAAAAGAAAGCTTGTTTGAGAAAAATTTAAGAAGTTTCATTGAAGGTTTTAGGAATAGCAAATATCAAAGGGGCTATTGATGAAAAAATACAAAAAAATTGTTCGTCTAATACCCCTTGATCAAAGAAGATTTAAATTTCTCTATATTTTTAGCTTACTATTAATATTTTGTTTGTTTGGTAGGTTAGTTAAATTGCAAGTTTTTAACGCCTCTGATTTACAAAGGAAAGCTAGATTAATCCAGTCTTCTAAAACTAATGCCTTAAAAAAAAGGAGAGCAATTGTTGATAGAAATAATAGACTAGTTGCTTACGATAAACCGCTCTATAAATTATGGGCACATCCAAAATATTTTAATTTTCCTGGTGATTCAATTAACAAAGTTCGAAGTATTGAAGAAGTTACAGAAAAATTATCACCTATCTTGGAAATAAATGGTGAAATACTATTGAGTAAATTTAATAATAAAATGAGTGGTATCAAGCTTTTGGATAAAATTTCCGAAGATAAGGCTGAAAAGATTAAGAACCTTCAAATAAGCGGAATTGATTTATTTAAATATTCGCAGAGATATTATCCACAAGGGAAGCTTTACTCTAATCTTGTAGGGTTTGTTAATGATGAGAATTTAGCTTCAGCAGGTTTAGAGCTTCATTTAGATAATCAAATTAAAGTTTTTAATAAAAGTAATTTAATAAAAAGAGGAGGAGATGGTACTCCTTTACCGGATAATTCAGCCCCAGGTGATTTTGTTTCTGATTACAAAAGTTTAGGCCTAACTATAGATTCAAAATTACAGAAAGCTTCATTCAATGCATTATCAAAGCAAGTAAGCAAATGGGAAGCAAAGAAGGGATTTGCCATAGTTATGAATGTTAATAATGGTCGGATTCTCTCCTTGGTTACAGTGCCGTCGTACGATCCAAATAAATTTTGGCAGTATGATTCTGGACTTTTTAGAGGTTGGTATTCTCAAGATTTATTTGAGCCTGGTTCAACTTTTAAACCTATTAATCTTGCCTTAGCTTTAGAAGAAAAAGTAATCCAGAAAGATGGAGTAGTTGAAGATATTGGAAAAATTAATGTTGGAGGATGGACACTTTCTAATTGGGATAAAAAAGGTAATGGATACATTGACTATCCAAAAGTTTTGCAAGTTTCAAGTAATGTTGGGATGGTAAAAATAATGCAAAATTTAGACCCTGCAATTTATTGGGATTTGCTAAAAAATTTAGGTATAAATAAAAATTTAGAGACTGATTTATTTGAATCAACTGCTGGCCAACTAAAGAGAAAAGATTTATTTGTAAATCAATCAATTGAGCCTGCTGTAACTTCTTTTGGCAAAGGTTTCTCAATCTCGCCGCTTAAATTGCTTCAACTTCATGCGGCTCTAGCAAATGGTGGTTATGAAGTAACTCCACATGTAACGTCAACTTTCAAAGAAAGAGTTAGTAAAAATCCAAAAAAACAATTTTTTTCACACGAAGTCTCTAAAACTGTTCTTGAATGGATGGAGAGCGTAGTTGATAAAGGTAGTGGATCTGGTGTGAAAATCGAGGGTTACAGGATAGCGGGGAAAACGGGCACTTCCCAAAAAGCCTTAAACGGTTCCTATACAAGTAAAAAAGTTTGCAGTTTTGTGGCGACCTTACCAGTTAATGATCCTAAATATGCTGTCCTTGTAGTCGTTGATGAGCCATCTAAATCTTATGCATATGGTTCAACCGTTGCTGTACCAGTTGCTAAAGAAATTATCGAGAGTTTGATAGTAATTGAAAAAATACCTCCCAAGATTAAAGATCATGGAATGATTGTTAAAAAACCCTAAAATTTTCCAACTTTATAAATATTTAATTCATTATCTGATGATTTCATCAGGAATAAAAGCTAGTTTATGTATATATATGATTATCTAGATATGAAATCAATTTTAGAACAATTGTCCTCAATGACCGTTGTTGTTGCTGATACTGGAGATTTAGATTCGATAAAAAAATTTAAACCAAGGGACGCCACCACCAATCCATCGCTAATACTTGCTGCTGCTAAGAACCCTAATTATGTGAAATTAATTGATAAAGCTTTAGAAAGTTCAGAAAATGCATTGCCCCAAGGATTCTCCGAGATTGAATTAATCAAAGAAACTATTGACCAAGTTTCAGTATTTTTTGGAAAAGAAATTTTGAAAATTATTTCAGGGCGAGTTTCTACAGAAGTTGATGCAAGACTGAGCTTTGATACCGAAGCTACGGTAGAGAAAGCGAGAAAATTGATCAATCTTTACAAAATTTTTGGAATTGAAAAGGAAAGAATTTTGATTAAGATTGCTGCAACTTGGGAGGGAATTAAGGCAGCTGAAATTTTGGAAAAAGAGGGTATTAAGTGCAACTTAACTTTACTTTTTAACTTCTGCCAAGCGGTAACTTGTGCCAATGCAAAGATAACTCTAATTTCTCCGTTCGTTGGCCGTATATTAGATTGGCATAAGGCAAAAACCGGAAAAACTAGTTTTGTTGGTGCTGAAGACCCTGGTGTTATTTCGGTTACGCAAATATACAACTACTTTAAAGAAAAGGGATTTAAGACAGAAGTAATGGGAGCGAGTTTTAGAAATCTTGATGAAATAAAAGAATTAGCAGGTTGCGATCTTTTAACAATCGCACCAAAATTTCTTGAGGAACTGAAAAAAGAAAAAGGAGAGTTAGTTAGAAAATTAGTTGTAAGTGACCAGATAAATAATTCTATTGACTACGAATTTGAAGAAAAAGATTTCAGATTAAGTATGTTAGAAGATCAAATGGCAAGTGAAAAGCTTAGTGAAGGTATTACTGGATTCAGTAAAGCTATAGAAGAATTGGAAGAGCTGCTACTAAAGAGATATTCAGAGATTAAAAATCATAAATTGATTTCTGCTAACTAAATTTTAGTTTGAATTGAAAAAAATCAAGTCCCACTTTTAGTTAAAAGCCTTCTGATCACTCTTTTTGCAATATCTTCGTAACTCATTTCTCCTGATAATATTTGTGCAATACGTTTAGGTGCTGTTTTTCTTTTGACACCTAATTGATATCCTGTTCTGGGGAATCTATAAAATACCTGGGCTATTCTCCTCCCCCAAGCCATTGATTTCCCCCAAATGTTGTTAATTTTTTTTGTATAAAGATCTAAGTCTTCTACTTTTCCTGATAGGGACTGATCTATGTATTCTGCAGCATAAAAACTGCTAATTAAAGAAGGTCTAATTCCTTCAGCTAAAAATGGATCACATAGAGATGCTGCATCTCCAACCGCTAAAACTTTGTCACCATTAATTGAGTGAAACCCATTCCATATTCTCAGTTTCTTACTAATTATTTTATGAGGTAAATCATCAAAACCGAAGCTTCTGATTACTTGTTTATTTATAGCCTGATTTTCTAAAAGACTATTATTTATAAAAGTACCTAAACCAATATTTAAGCTTTCTCTTAGGGGGAATGCCCATGCAAAACCATATTTTACAAATCCAAACTCAAATCTAACTGCATCTTTAGGTATTTCACCTAACCCTTTCAATCTTAATGAGAGTGTGTTTGCAAATTTAGGTTTTCTTGGCCCTAAATTGAAATAACTCGCCCATTTCGATTGGGACCCATCTGCAATTACAAGAAATTTTGAAATATATTTTATTTTGTTATTGCAAGTAATTTCCCATTTATCATTTTTTTTTATGATTTTTTCTATCAATAATGGCCTCATTATCTGAGCACCATTACTCAAGGATTCATCAAGTAATAATTGATCAAGTTTTTCTCTTTTTACAATCCAAAATGGCGATTCACCAGTCAGATCAGCAGTTACATTATCTGCAGCCTTCCATCTGAATTCAACATTCTTAATTTTTGATTCAATGCAATCTTCAATATTTAAAGGAAGAAATCTTTGCATTGAAGATGCCATCCCCCCTGCACATGGTTTGTAATCTTGGGATTTTTCTTTTTCAATAATCAAAACTGAATATCCTTTTTTTGATAGGTTAAGAGCGGTGGAAGATCCTGATAAACCTCCACCAATTATTACAACGTCAAATCCTATCAAACTTTTAGAATTTCCTTCTCTTTTTCAGATAACTTAGTTTCTATTAAAGCAATAAATTTATCAGTAATTTTCTGAATTTCAGATTGATTATCTCTCGATTCGTCTATAGAAATGAGACCATATTTTTCGTCTTTTTTTTCTTTATCAACAGCATCTCTTCTGATATTTCTCAAAGCTACTTTTCCTTCCTCTGCATATTTAGAGGCTAGTTTACAGAATTCTTTTCTTCTTTCTTCTGTCAAAGGAGGAACATTTATTCTTATTACTTTACCATCATTATTTGGAGTAATACCTAAATCACTCATAGAAATAGATTTCTCAATCGCCTGTAAACATGAAATATCAAATGGTTGTATTGAAATTGTTTGTGAATCAACAGTGCTTATTGTGGCAAGTGATTTAATTGGCGTTTCTGCTCCGTAATACTCAACACTTACTCTGTCTAGCAATGAAGCATTAGCTCTACCTGTCCTAATTGTATTAAAGTTTCTTTGTGTGGCTTCAATACTTTTATTCATATTTTCTTGAATTTCTTGTTCTTTCATAATAAAAAAATTTAAATAAGCTTTAACTAATTAATGAACCTATAGGATCCCCAGCAACAGCCTTAGAAATGTTCCCTTTTTTGAATATATCAAATACCATGATAGGGATATTATTATCTTTGCATAGTGCAATTGCAGTACTATCCATTACAGCGATTTCATCGCTGAGAACTTGCTGATAACTAAGAGAGGAATATTTTTTTGCATCTTTAAATTTATTAGGATCACAATTATATACTCCATCAACTTTGGTCGCCTTCATAACAACTTCGGCATTTATCTCCGCTGCCCTCAGAGCCGCTGTAGTATCAGTTGTGAAAAATGGATTTCCGCATCCACCTCCGAAAACCACAACCCTCCCTTTTTCAAGGTGTCTCATAGCTCTTCTTCTGATATAGGGTTCTGCAATTTCCTGCATTTCTATTGCAGTTTGAACTCTGGTTGCAACTCCTACTCTTTCTAAACCATCTTGAAGTGAAATAGCATTCATAACCGTTGCGAGCATCCCAACATAATCAGCTGTCGCTCTATCCATGCCATCTGCAGACCCTTTAAGCCCCCTAAAAATATTCCCGCCCCCAACAACTATTGCAAGTTGCACATTATTTTCGACTACTTTTGAAACATCCTCTGCAATTGACTGAACTATAGCAGGATCAATACCATAAGGTTTTTCACCCATTAGTGCTTCACCACTAAGTTTTAAGAGAACTCTTTTGTAAGTCATTCAATAATTGTACTTTTATGACCTTAGCAAGTAAATGCACCAAATTTATTTTTTGTTCAGATATTGCTTGCGTCTTTAAACATTTCTAAACCTGCCTAAAGAAAATTTTAAAAATTATTATCTTTAACTAAAATTCAACACACTTTTGCGCTTTTATTCCTTGTTCTTTAAATGGATGTCTTACTAGTTTCATTTCTGTAACTAGATCAGCGTAATTGATGATTAAATCAGATGCTCCCCTTCCAGTTAAAACAATATGATTTTTTCTATTATTTAAGCTTTTTAAAAAAGTGATTATTTCTTCGGGTGCGAGATAACCAAGTTTTGTCGCAATATTAATTTCATCAAGAATGATAAGCTTATAAGATTCGTTTTGTATATATTTTTTCGCTAATTGCCAAGCCTCTTGAACTAATTTTTCATCTCTTATTCTGTCTTGTGTTTCCCAAGTAAATCCCTCCCCTAATGAATGCCAAGAAAGGTTTGAAGAAAAGTTTTTAAGTGCTTTTTCTTCTCCAGTGGCCCAGCCTCCTTTGATAAATTGAATTATTGCTACTTTATAGCCGTGCCCTATCGTCCTTAAAGCCATACCTAAAGATGCAGTTGTCTTGCCCTTGCCATTTCCTGTGAAAACAATTAGTAATCCTTTTTTTGTTTTTCTAATTTGTAGTCTTTCGGCTTGAATATCTTTTCTTTGCTGCATTCTTTTTTTATATGAGCTTTCATCACTGTCCGGTGATATTTTACCTCCCATTCCAAGTTTATTTGCTTGATTATCGAGGTTAAATATTTTCTCGGAAAATGATGGTTTTTCTTTCATATGACCCTTATTTTTATTTTATTATTATAAATCTTTAAATATTTTTAACTCTTTTAACTTTTAAAAGTGCATTATTTACTGCCTGTTGTTGATCTCTTTTAGTAATCCAGTGGTGATAAGTTTGAGTATGTAAACTAACCGAATGTCCCATCATTCTTGCAGCTACAGTATCAGGTAAATCATAAAAAATTGTTCTTACTGCCCAAGCATGCCTTAGATCATAAGGTTTTATTTGTAAAGAGTACCGCTTAAACTGGTCTGTAATTTTTTTCCCAATATTTTGTAAGGTTGTAATTTTAAGGTCCCTATTGATATTTGGCAGAAGTTCTGGATTCTCACCAAGTTTTGATAATTCGAACTTTTCCACCCATTCAGGATGAAATGGCCAAACTTGATGTTCCCCAGTTTTAGTGGTAGGTAAAACTCTAATAATTTTGTCTCCAAAATTAGTGAGAGAACTTAAATCACAAAAAAATACTTCATGATTCCTCAATCCATATGTAGCCATCAAACCAAAAACAAATTTCCAAGACTTGTTTGGTATCGTATCCCACAGTTTTTCTATTAACTCGTCTTTAGGGAGATCCCTAAATCCTGCTTTATTCAGACCATATCCTCTAGAATTTAATTTCCAATCTTCTGGTAGTTTAATGTCCAAAAACTTAGCCAAAACACTTAAAGAAGTAGCGCATTGTTTCCTACTTCTGCTACCTTCCTTGTAACTTTCAAGTGTTTTTTGAAATATTTTTTCTAAAGCGTCATTCTCATAATCATTGTAAATATTTAGGATTCTTTTCATATATGGTTTGTAAGAACTTCTCCAAGTAGTTTTTCTAGTGCTTGTTCGAAAATCACTTTTATTTTCTTTAAAAAAAAATTCCTCAAATTGATTTAATCTATTTGGGAATTCAAAAACATCTTTTATTTCTTTTTTATAAGGTTTGCCTATCCAATTTATCCAATCAAATTGATTCAATTCCAATTGCAAATTGATTAATTGTAATTTTTTTTTGGCCTCCTCTAATCCTGAAATATCAGCCTTTAAACCGAGAGATATTCTTTGTATTTTAAAGTTATTTTTATCTTCTTTAGAGGGTAGTGAACCACGGATATTTAATTTCTCTCCTCTTTTCTCAATTTTAAGCTTGCTGCCTTTAGTAGCAAATTTATCATTGACATTATTAATTTCCTGAATTACGTTCATTTACTTATATAATTGTCCATATAATGACGTTTTAAATGTTGATTTTCAATCTCCATAAATTTTAAATGGATAAAATAGGCGTCTTACTAATGAATTTAGGAGGGCCTGAACGCATTACTGATGTAGGCCCTTTCTTATACAATCTCTTTTCTGATCCAGAAATAATCAGGACTCCATTTCCTTTTTTTCAAAAGCCCCTAGCTTGGTTAATTAGTACGCTTAGGAGTACCACTTCACAACAGGCCTACCTTTCTATAGGTGGAGGTTCACCGATCAGAAGGATAACAGAACAACAGGCAAGAGAATTACAATCTAAATTAAGGGATAAAGGGTTTAATGCTACTACCTATATCGCTATGAGATATTGGCATCCTTTTACCGAATCGGCAATTGCTGATATGAAAGCAGATGGCATAGATCAAGTTGTTGTAATACCCTTGTATCCACATTTTTCGATAAGTACTAGTGGTTCGAGCTTTAGAGAATTAAAAAAATTGCGAGATTCTGATGATGAATTTAAGAAGGTTCCAATGAGATGTGTAAGGAGTTGGTTCAGTCAATCAGGTTATTTAAAGTCTATGGTCGAATTAATTTCTGAACAAATTTCACTTTGTGAATCACCTTCAAAAGCCCATATATTTTTTACTGCTCATGGAGTTCCTAAGAGTTACGTAGAGGAAGCTGGTGACCCTTATAAACAACAAATTGAAGATTGTTCTTTATTAATTATAAATGAGCTGGAAAAATGTTTAGGGCATAGTAACCCTTATACGCTCTCTTATCAAAGTAGAGTAGGTCCTGTTGAATGGTTGAAGCCTTATACTGAAGAAGTGTTAGCTGATCTTGGAAGGTCAAATGTTAATGATCTGATTGTGGTCCCTATAAGTTTCGTTGGAGAGCATATCGAAACATTGCAAGAAATTGATATTGAATATAAAGAAATTGCTGAAAAGGCTGGTATTAAAAACTTTCGGAGAGTTAAGGCTTTAAATACTCATCCTACTTTTATTGAAGGCCTTAGTGATCTAGTGATTTCCTGTTTGGAAGGACCTCTTGTAAATATAGAGGAGGCTTCTCAGTTGCCTGAAAAAGTTAAACTTTATCCCCAAGAGAAGTGGCAATGGGGTTGGAATAATAGTTCAGAAGTTTGGAATGGAAGGGTTGCAATGATAATTTTTCTTGTGCTTTTTATTGAACTTATTTCAGGTTCTGGTCCTCTACATAAATTAGGCATTTTATAAAGTACAATTGAAATTTATTTTAAAATTTTAAATTTATTGAAAGATTTTTTTGAATACATTTCTGACATTACATTTCTAAATGAGGCAAAAGTATTTAAATAAGTTTAATATTTATAGTAAATATTGAATTTCTTTAGTGACCCTTACTTCGAGATCCTTTTCAAAGGGTAGTTTAAAACATGAAAATCCAGTTTGGATAACTGGTGCAGATGCACTAATGGATTCTTTAAAAATTCATGGGGTAAAAATTATATTTGGATATCCTGGAGGAGCTATATTACCAATATATGATGCTGTTCATAAGGCAGAAGAAGAAGGTTGGTTAAAGCATTATATGGTTAGGCATGAACAAGGTGGTTCTCATGCGGCTGATGGATATGCAAGATCTACTGGTGAAGTAGGAGTATGTTTTGGGACCTCGGGCCCAGGTGCAACAAATTTGGTAACTGGAATTGCCACTGCGCAAATGGATTCAGTCCCCCTAGTTGTAGTTACAGGTCAAGTCCCAAGACCTGCTATAGGGACAGACGCTTTTCAAGAAACTGATATTTTTGGTATAACTCTTCCAATAGTGAAACATTCATGGGTAATAAGAGATCCTTCAGATATCGGGAAAGTAGTATCTGAAGCTTTTTTTATAGCCTCATCTGGGAGACCTGGCCCTGTCTTAATTGATATACCCAAAGATGTAGGTCAGGAGTTTTTTAATTATCAAAGAGTTTTGCCTGGTGAGATTATTCCTAAAGGTTTTAAAAGGAATGGAGAAATTAATGATTGCGATATCAATAAAGCAATTAAATTAATAGAAGATTCTGAAAGACCTCTTCTATACGTAGGAGGTGGGGCAATATCTTCAGGGGCTCATGATGAAATAAAAACTTTGGCTAAGAATTATCAAATACCAGTTACCACAACCTTAATGGGGAAAGGCGCTTTTGATGAAAAAGACACTTTATCATTAGGGATGTTAGGAATGCATGGAACTGCTTACGCAAATTTCGCCGTTACAGAATGCGATCTTTTAATTGCTATTGGAGCTAGATTCGATGATAGGGTAACAGGAAAATTAGATACTTTTGCGCCTAACGCAAAGGTAATTCACATAGATATTGACCCAGCAGAAGTTAATAAAAATAGACGTGTAGATGTTGCAATTGTTTCTGATGTTTCAAAAGCCGTTCTCAAAATTAATGAACAATCTTTAAATCACAAATTTACTTGTCAAACGAAAAACTGGTTAGAAAAAATTGATTTTTGGAAAAATAAACACCCTTTATATGACCCACCTAAAGAAGGAGAAATTTACCCTCAGGAGGTTCTTTTAAAAGTGAGGGAACTTTCACCCGAAGCTTATGTAACTACAGATGTAGGACAACATCAGATGTGGGCTGCTCAATACCTTAGGAATTCTCCAAGAAAATGGATTAGTAGTGCGGGCTTAGGAACTATGGGTTTTGGATTGCCAGCTGCAATTGGAGTAAAAGTAGCATTACCTAATTCAGATGTAATTTGTATTGCAGGAGATGCAAGTGTTTTAATGAATATTCAAGAATTAGGAACTTTATCTCAATATGGTCTAAAGGTGAAATTGATTATTATAAATAATCGCTGGCAAGGGATGGTAAGACAATGGCAGGAAAGTTTCTACGATGAAAGATATTCCTCATCTGATATGAGTTGTGGTGAACCTGATTTTGTAAAACTTGCTGAATCTTTTGGAGTTAAAGGATACTTAATTTCTGATAGAAAAGGATTACAATTTGAATTAAAAAATGCGCTTGATCATGACGGCCCTGCCTTGATTAATATTCTTGTCAGAAGAGGTGAAAATTGTTATCCAATGGTTCCCCCTGGTAAAAGTAACGCTCAAATGGTTGGATATGTTAATTGTGAAGACTAATATTTTTTTAAATTCGTCATTTTAAAAAATTAACTTTAAGATAATTTAAAAACTTAAATACTATAATTGAAAAAATTATTAAAAATTTTACTTTTATTCTGCTTAATTGCTCTTAATCCTGTAATAGTTAACTCTGCTGAAATTCTTCAAATTAAAAGTTCAAATACTATTTTGGTGGGTGATCAAAATAGGAATTTAACTATTGAATTATTTTGTGTAGATGTAAATGAAAATGATGAGCTCGAAGCAACTAATTTACTTAAAAGTGAATTCCCAAGAGGAAGCAAAGTAAAAATAAAACCTTTTGGTTTTAAAGAGGATTTATTATTAGCCAAAGTTTTTAATGTTAAAGGTACTAAGGAGATGACTAAATTATTACTTGCTAAAGACTTAACTAGTGAAATTTGTCCAAGTTAACTATCTCTAATAGCTAATAAAATTCCATTGCCTAGAGATTGTTTTGTTCCTTCTCCAGGAATTAAATTTATTTTTAAATTTGTATGTGCATAAATTTGAGATGTCTATATTTTTATTAGAAATGTTCTCATTTAAAAGTTGTCTATAGGCAGATTTTTTCAGGTCAAGTTGATTTAAGTTTTGCTCTTTAAAGTGATTTGAATCACTAAAACAAAGATCTTTTTCAGTTTTAGTCAAATTGACCGTTATTTTTTTATTTTCGGCTTTTCTATAAAATTCTTTGAGTGTTATTTTATCAACTAGATAATGTTCCTTAGAAATCGCTGGTCCTATTGCAACAAGTAAGTCATCTCTAGATGTCCCAAAGTTATCAAAAATTTTAACTAGATTTTTTATTATTCTTTTTTCTAGACCTTTTCTTCCACAATGCAAGGCTGCTATATTTCTTGTTCTTTTATCTGCAAAAAATATTGGCATGCAATCAGCTGTGTAAACCCATAAGTTTTGATTACGATAATCACCAACAAGGCCATCTGCATCAGTCTTACTCCCTTCTTGAGAATGCGATCCCAAGACAATAGCATTACTGTGAATTTGATTAGAAACACAATTTATATGATTTTCATTAAATTGATTCCCTAATAATTCAAGAAATTTTTCAGAGCTAGACTTCGTAAAGTATGCATGTTTGAAATTATATTGACTAAGGATAGGCGATGAATAATACTCAAATTTTTTGTTTTGAATAAAAATTTCAGCTTTTAAGAAATTTATTTCTTTGTAAGGAATAGTTCCTGCTCCTAAACTGAATTTATGAAATTAATTCAATATCTCTCAAGATCCAGAATCCTGCAAATTTTTCGATGAATGGTGTTGCCTGAATGGAAATAAATTGATAACCAAAAGATTTTTTTTTGTTCTCTAAAAACTTTGCACTTAAAATGTTTGCATCTTTATCTGGCAAATCTGTTACCAGCCACTTATCGTCTTCTGAAGCTTCTAGTATGAGTTGGTTCTTATTAATGACTAACTTAATAGGTTCTAAACAACTGAACCATGCAGAAAGTGCCAAAGATCTATCTTTGCTAAAAAGTCTTAATCCTGGAACTAAGTAATTATCATTCAAATTTTGCTGAATTGGGAAAATATCTCCAAATTCTATAGGCCAATTTTCTGCTGATTTTAATTCGCCAATTGATATTTCAGAAATAGTTAAAGCATCACCCCTTACTGCTTCTGGTAGAGGTTGAGGAGGGTTTTCCATTTTAGAAGTAAATGTTGGAGCTAATACACCTCTTACATAACCTTTTTCCTTTGGATAAATCTCTTTTTCAAGAAATTCGATTCTATCTAATAAATCGTAAGTTCTCCTACTTACAAGAGCCTCAATACCTATGGCTTCCAAGGCTTTCTTAATGATCGATTTCATTGACGACCTCCAGAATCGAACTATTGAAGGTTTAGCCCACCCTTGTTTTTTTGCTTCACTTATTGCTTCATTTAGTGCCTTTATAAGCCATACTGAATTAACTTCATTGGCAGGGCATTTTTTATTCCAAAAAAAAATATCTTCTGTCTTATAACTTCTTGAGGAGCAAATAATTAACTCCCACCTTTTTTTCCCATTTAGTTCAATAATTGGTCTTGAGTAAAAGTCTAATTCCCAATCTGATATTTTTAATTTAAGACTAGACTCCATTTTTTTATTGCTGTTCATTTGTCTTGTTTTTTATCGAAAAGTGCTTTAGTTTTTAATGCTCTCTCTGTGGCTTCTTGCATAACTTTTTGCTTATCAATAATTAGTTCTCCCGCTGAGTTCTCCAAGAGTGCTGTATTGAGACCGATGCGCCCTTTTTCGAGGTCAATTTCAGATATTAAAGCTTTTATAATTTCCCCTTCTCTAAAAATTTCTCGTAAAGAACGAATCGATCCATTTGTAAGTGAGGATTGATGAAGAAGTCCACTAGCTCCACCTAAATCGATAAAGAAGCCATATGGTTTTACTGCTAAAACTTCTCCTTCAATTAATTGACCCAATTTTAAACTTTTAAATTTAGAGACTAATAATGCTTTCTTTTCAGAGAGAACTAATTTTCTGGCTTCTGGATTCACCTCAAGAAACGATACTTTTATAGTTTTGCCAACAAAAGATTCATGGTCTTGACCATCTTCAAGTTGGGATCTTGGGATGAATCCTCTCAATCCATCTACATCACATGTAAGTCCACCTCTGTTAAATCCATTAATTAACACATCAATTAATTCTCCATTTTTTGCGAAACTTGAAACTTTCTCCCAACTTTGCCTGAGAATTAAGGCACGAGCGCTTACTGTTACCATCCCATCAGCATTTTGTTCTTTGATAACCAAAACTTCCATTTCAAGGCCTAAAGAAAACTTTTCTTTAAAGTTAGTTATGACACCCAAACAACATTCTTTTTTGGGCATATAACCAGGTGCTTTTCCACCAATGTCAACATATAATCCATCACTCTCTATTGCTATAACCTTACCTGAAATTGTTTCTCCTGTAGCCCCAATTGGCTCATTTGCATTTAAAGCCTCCAAAAAAGCTCTTTCATCAAAATCGAATTCATCAACTGTTCTTTCTAGTTGAAAATCCGTGTTTTGCTCATAAAAATTATAAGGTCTATTTAAGTCTTGTTGAGTTAAATCTTGTTGAGGAATATCAAAATTTTCATTGGTTTTATTACTGTCCTCAATCTCATTTACTGAATAATTTTTAATGACTTGAGGTTTGATTGCAATATTTTCTTTTTTAAATTCTTCTTGCGAATTGGTTTGCTCATTATGTATTTCTTGAGATTTTTTTTGAGTATCTTTCTTACTTATATGAAGTACCTGAAGAGGTTTTTTATCGCCCTTTGGTTGGATATTATCTTGGGGATTTTTATTATTGACACCCATCGTAGGTAAAATAAGAATAATTAATTATTAACATACTCTAAATGTTAGTACTCAAAATTAAAATTAATGAACTTTAAACCAATACCTAATAAATTTGAATATTTAAATTGGCAAGAAATTGAGAGTGTTGCAAAAAACAAAAGATCAACAGTGATTTGGCCATTCGGTTCTATTGAGCAGCATGGCCCACATTTGCCTCTCGCTACAGATAGTATTTTTGTTGATGAAATAATTAGCGAAGTTTTAAAATTATTCTCTGCCGATATTCCATTAAAAAAACTTCCAACTCAATATATTGGTTTTGCTCCAGAACATAAGGGTTTTGCCGGGACAATTTCACTTTCCTCAAATTTAATAACCTCGATGATTAAAGAAGTCGGAGGTCAATTATCTGAAATGGGTTTTAAAAGATTGATATTGGTTAATGGACATGGAGGTCAAATCTCACTATTAAATACAGCTGCAAGAGAGCTAAGAAGTTTCGCACCAGGGATGGCAGTTTTCCCTTGTTTCTTATGGAGTGGTGTTAATGGATTAAGTGAATTGCTAACAAAAACTGAGATCGAGGGTGGGCTTCATGCCTCTTTAGCTGAAACAAGTTTGATGCTTGCTTTAAAACCAGAATTAGTGGGTGATGAACGCCCAAATGAGGGCATTAAAGGACAAATCCCAGAAGGTTGGAGTCTAGAGGGCAATGCGCCTACTGCTTGGCTTACTAACGACTTAAGTAAATCAGGTGTTATAGGTGACAGCAGAGGAGCCAATGAGTCTTTAGGAAAAAAATTAAAGGAATTATTGATTAACCATTGGTTCAAATTGATTATGAATCTAATGCAATCAGATTGGCCAAACAATTCTTAAATAAGTTTAAGTAAAAAATGTGACTTAACAATTGAAACTATTTTCATGATATTTAAATAAACTCACTATAATCGTGTAATATTCATGCATAATGAGCTAAAGATTACTGACATGCAAACACTAGAATCAAATAAAAAAAATATTGAAGAATCGATCAACCCGATTTCCTTTGATTTGCCCGACTTCACTACAGATTCTTATAAGGATGCATACAGCAGGATAAATGCAATTGTTATAGAGGGAGAGCAAGAGGCTCATGATAATTACATTTCAATAGCAACTTTAATACCAAATGAGTTAGAGGAGTTAACTAAATTGGCGAGAATGGAAATGAAACATAAAAAAGGCTTCACTGCATGCGGAAGAAATTTAGGAGTACAAGCTGATATGGAGTTTGCTAAAAAATTCTTTTCTAAATTACATGGTAATTTTCAAATTGCTCTTGAAAAAGGAAATTTAACAACGTGTCTTTTAATACAAGCTATCTTAATCGAGGCATTCGCAATCTCTGCTTATAACGTCTACATACGAGTTGCTGATCCTTTTGCAAAAAAAATAACAGAGGGAGTGGTTAAAGATGAATATCTTCATTTAAATTATGGTCAAGAATGGCTTAAAGAGAATTTATCTACTTGTAAAGAAGAATTAATGGAAGCTAATAAGGTTAACCTCCCCTTAATTAAAAAGATGTTAGATGAAGTAGCAGTTGACGCATCAGTTTTGGCTATGGACAGAGAAGAATTAATGGAAGAATTTATGATTGCATATCAAGATACATTGATGGAAATAGGTCTAGATAACAGAGAAATTGCAAGAATGGCTATGGCAGCTATCGTCTAATTACATTATTAATTAATTAGGCTTTTTAATGATTAATCTTTCTTTTTAAGTAGTTAGCTCTGTGCTATTCTTCATAACATCGTATAGAACTATTAATAAATTTTAAATGTTTGGGTTAATAGGCCACTCAACTAGTTTTGAAGATGCAAAAAGAAAAGCTTCATTACTTGGTTTTGATCATATTGCAGATGGCGACCTAGATGTTTGGTGTACAGCTCCTCCTCAATTGGTTGAGAATGTAGAAGTTAAGAGTGCTACTGGAATATCTATTGAAGGTTCCTATATAGATTCTTGCTTTGTTCCTGAAATGCTTTCTAGGTTTAAAACCGCCAGAAGAAAAGTACTAAATGCTATGGAACTAGCTCAGAAAAAAGGTATTAACATTACAGCTTTAGGAGGATTTACTTCTATTATTTTCGAAAATTTTAATCTTCTACAACATAAACAAATTAGAAATACAGCCTTAGAGTGGGAAAGGTTTACTACTGGCAATACTCATACTGCCTGGGTTATTTGTAAGCAACTAGAAATAAATGCGCCTCGAATTGGGATAGACCTTGAAAAAGCAACTGTTGCTGTAATTGGTGCTACAGGTGATATTGGTAGCGCTGTTTGTAGGTGGCTTACCAATAAAACTGGGATTTCAGAACTTCTTATGGTAGCAAGACAAAGAGAACCACTAGTGCTTTTACAAAAAGAATTAGATGGTGGCACCATAACAAGTTTAGATGAGGCATTGCCTCAGGCAGATATTGTTGTGTGGGTTGCAAGTATGCCTAAAACTATTGAAATTGATACTGATAACTTAAAAAAACCATGTTTAATGATTGATGGTGGATACCCGAAAAATCTTGATGAGAAATTTCAGGGTGAAAATATTCATGTTTTAAAAGGAGGTATAGTAGAGTTTTTCAATGATATTGGTTGGAATATGATGGAACTTGCGGAAATGCAAAACCCTCAGCGAGAGATGTTTGCTTGCTTTGCAGAAGCTATGATTTTAGAATTTGAAAAGTGTCATACAAACTTTAGTTGGGGAAGAAATAACATTTCCCTTGAAAAGATGGAATTTATTGGAGCAGCTTCTTTAAAGCATGGTTTTTCTGCCATTGGACTAGATAAGCATCCTAAAGTATTAACTGTCTAAATTATGGCTAAACGTTACCTCCTTGATTTTGAAAAGCCTCTTGTTGAACTTGAGAAGCAGATAGAGCAAATTAAAGAATTAGCTCGAGATTCAGAGGTAGATGTTAGCCAACAGCTTCTACAGCTTGAAACTTTAGCTACTAGGAGAAGAGAAGAAATATTTAAATCTCTCACCCCTGCACAAAAGATTCAGGTAGCTAGACATCCTCAAAGACCAAGTACTTTGGACTTTGTTCAAATGTTTTGTGATGACTGGATCGAATTACATGGAGACAGAAATGGCGGCGATGATATGGCCCTAGTTGGGGGTATAGGTTCGATAAATAACAGACCAGTGATGATGTTAGGACATCAGAAAGGAAGGGACACAAAAGAAAATGTAGTAAGAAACTTTGGAATGGCAAAACCAGGAGGTTACAGAAAAGCTCTTAGATTAATGCAGCATGCAAATAGATTTTCCTTGCCAATTCTTACATTTATTGATACTCCCGGAGCTTATGCTGGTTTAAAAGCTGAAGAACAGGGTCAAGGGGAAGCGATTGCAAGAAACTTACGTGAAATGTTTGGATTGAAAGTCCCAATTGTGGCTACTGTCATTGGAGAAGGCGGTTCAGGAGGTGCACTTGGAATAGGTGTTGCAGATAGGTTACTAATGTTTGAACACAGTGTTTATACAGTTGCCAGTCCAGAAGCATGTGCATCAATTTTGTGGAGAGATGCTTCGAAGGCACCAGAAGCCGCATCAGCACTTAAAATTACAGGTAAAGATTTACTTAAATTGGGGATAATAGATGAGGTGTTACCAGAACCTTCTGGTGGGAACAATTGGGCTCCTTTAGATGCTGGCAATACACTAAAAGAGGCTATTGAGAAACACCTTTATGCTTTACTGCAAATGCCTGAAGATGAATTAATTGAGGAAAGATACAAAAAGTTTAGGGTTTTAGGTAAATTTATCGAAGCAAATAACATTGAAGAGATTTATAGTGAAATTCCCCGAAATACTGAGTAAATTGAAATTAGTTTTTATAACCGGTGCTACAAAAGGTATTGGTAGATCTACGGCAATTACTTTTGCTAATGCTGGCTGGGATTTAATTTTACTTTCCAGGAATATTGATTTAATGGAGGAACTTAAGAACGAACTGTTTACTACTAAATCAAAAATTGGCCTAGTTAAATGTGATCTAACTAATCCTCTAGAAATAGAGCATTGTGTTAAAGAAGCAATTGAGAGATATGGATGCCCTTCAGTATTGATAAATAATGCAGGTTGTGCATTCAATGGCCCATTAGTCGAAATGGATTTAGGTCAATGGGAGCAAACTATTCAACTAAACCTCACAAGTGTTTTTCAAATTTGCCGCTCAATAATTCCTCAAATGAGAAAAAATGGTGGTTTAGTAATAAATGTTAGTAGTCATGCCTCTTATAATGTTTTTCCCAAATGGGGAGCTTATTGCATTTCAAAATCTGCACTAGCGATGTTTACTAAATGCTTGAGGGAAGAGGAGAGATCTAATTCAATAAGAGCGTGCACAATAACTCTTGGTTCAGTAAATACACCCCTTTGGGACTCCGAGTCAATCAATTCTGATTTTGATAGAACTTCTATGCTCTCCTCAAGCGAGGTATCAAAAACTATTCTATATATGGCTCAAAAACCTGAATCACAATTGATTGAAGACTTGACTTTGATGCCTTCTGGCGGCGTTTTTTAAGCATTTTTTTTATCTAATTAATCTTAAAAAAGTGATATTTTTACGGCTATTAGAACCCGATTTAACAAGAGAATGTGATATAGTAAATAAGCAATTAAGCTTTTAGAAGATACAGTTAATTAAGTTGCATACAATTAATTAAGTTGCATACAGTTTTTTGTTTAGATTTTTATGACCTCTACATTACCCAACGATAATATTAAAAAATTTGATGACCAGATTACTAATAAATTAATATCTGAAATAATAAGAGACAGAATTAAAAATTCTGGGACAAGATTTAGTGCCAACGATAATATTTCAGATTTCATAAATCCTGGAGAATTAGAAATTTTAGAAAGAGAAGTTTGTTCCAGAGTTAAAGACTTACTTAAATCTTTAGTAATAGATGTTGAAAATGATCATAATACTCAAGAAACTGCTGAAAGAGTTTCGAAGATGTATTTAAATGAAGTTTTTAAAGGGAGATATCATGAACAACCTAAAGTTACAAGTTTTCCAAATGATAAAAATCTTGATGAGATTTATACAGTTGGTCCCATTTCCGTAAGATCTGCATGTTCACATCACTTAGTTCCAATACTTGGAGAGTGTTGGATAGGGATTAAACCTGGGAATAAAGTCATAGGACTTTCAAAATTTGCGAGAGTTGCTGATTGGGTCTTTTCAAGACCTCATATTCAGGAAGAAGCTG